>CALGOI010000001.1 GCA_937959065.1 uncultured Ignavibacteriota bacterium
TTTTGCGTCCTTGTCAGCGATTTGTCTCTCTAATTGAGATTTTTCGTTTTTCTTAGCATTAACCTGAGACTGCAAAGATTCAACTTCAGCCCTTAAGTCATTGAGCTGTTGCATTTGTTCTTCACTAACTCCGCCACCACAACCGGTCATGAATACAGATCCGGAAATGAAAGCAGCTATAATCAGTGAAAAAAACAGATTCTTTCTGTTTGCCATAATAATACCTCCGTATTTTTTTGGCGGTTTATGAAAAATTTTACTTTTAAATAAGAACGTATCACAAATATAGCATTATATGAATTATATTGCAATAGTTAATTCTAAAAAAGTAGACAGCATTAATTTATTGTAATTTATGTATATACAGGGCATGTGTGTAATAAATAGGACACTTAATAATCACTCCCATTCTATAGTTGCCGGGGGCTTAGAGCTAACATCATATACTACTCTATTAACTCCTTTAATGTTATTAATAATTTTTGTGGAAATTTTAGACAGGAATTTATTTTCAAAGTGATAAAAGTCCGCTGTCATGCCGTCTTTTGAAGTGACGGCTCGTAATCCTACAACATTCTCATAGCTTCGCTCATCACCCATAACACCTACTGTTTGTATTGGAAGGAGAACTGCAAATGCCTGCCATATCTTATCATAAAGTTTATCATTCCGGAGTTCACTAATATATATATCATCAACTTCGCGTAAAATATCAAGTTTTTGTTTAGTTACATCACTCAAAATCCTTATAGCAAGTCCGGGTCCGGGGAAGGGGTGTCTCCCTATAAAATTCTTGGGAAGTCCGAGTTCTTTTCCAATAACTCTGACTTCATCTTTGAATAACTCTCTGAATGGTTCAATCAACTTTAAATGCATTTTTTCGGGAAGTCCGCCTACATTGTGATGGGTCTTAATTGTAGCAGAAGGTCCTTTAAAAGAAACGGATTCTATCACATCCGGGTAAAGTGTACCCTGGACGAGATATTTTACGTCTCTATATTTCTTAGCTTCCTTTTCAAATACCTCTATAAAAGTATTTCCGATTATCTTTCTTTTGTTCTCCGGATCGGTTACGCCTTTTAAACGTTTTAGAAATAATTTAGATGCATCTATAAGTTTAATATTGAGATGATAATGCTTTTTGAAAGTGTCGTAAATCTCCCTACTCTCATCTTTCCTCATTAAACCGTTATCTATATGAAGACATATAAGGTTTTTCCCAATAGCTTTATCAATTAGGATTGCCGCTACTGAAGAGTCAACACCTCCGCTTAAAGCGCAGATTGCTTTCGAGTTTCCGACCATTTCCCGAATCTGATCAATACTGTCTTCAATAAAAGATTTTGGTTTAAAGAGATTTTTTACTTTGCATACACCGAATATAAAATTGTGAAGAATTATGGTACCATTTTCAGTATGATTAACTTCAGCATGAAACTGTATAGCGTAAATCTTTTCTTTATCATTTTCAAAACCGCTGATCACGTTATTAATACTTCGGGCAGTAATTTTAAAACTATCAGGCATCGAATCTACAGAATCACCGTGGCTCATCCACACAGATAATTTTTTCTTCACCTTTTTAAACATTTTCGCTGACCCGGATGACTTTATAATAGTATGACCGTATTCCCTCGTCTTAGACTTGTGTATTTTCCCTCCATAATAATGGGCTAATAACTGTAATCCATAACACACACCCAATACCGGAATCCCCATTTTGATGAAACTATCCAGATAATCTTTCTTTATCTTTGGCGATTTTTTATCTAAAACACTCGATGGTCCCCCGGAAAGGATAACACCTTTAAGGTTATAGTTAGGGTTTTCCTTGAGATATTTTGGAATGTTCAGGTTAAAAGGATGTATTTCGGAATATACTTTCATTTCTCTGGTTCTGCGAGCAATCAACTGAGTATATTGAGAGCCGAAATCCAGAATAAGAATGAGGTCTAATTTATTCACTTTAGGGAGTTATTGGTTTTTATTGGAAAAAATCTCTCAGCAAGAATAATGGCACCTTTTACAGGAGGGTTATTCTTTTTCTTTATATTAATGTTTTTGAATTCTTTTTTTATAGCTTTATTTAATCTTCTTGAAAGGGCGTTATCATTTTCTATAATACTTCCAATATAAGCAAGATCGATAGGTTTCTTTCTTTTTGTCAGTGTAAAAAATAATGAAATGTGCTTAATAAGTTTTTCAACAGCCTCATCGATTATTTTAATACATTTTTTCTCTCTTTTCCCGGCAAGCTCTATAACCAGAGGTGCGAGTTTTTGAATTTCAAAACCCTGATGAAAAACCATATCCAGGATGCTCATTTTTGTAATACCAAAGTTTTTTTCAGCTAACAAAGTCAGTTTAGAATACTTTTTTGCATCCTCCAAGTCGTATTCGTCGACAATAGTTTGCAATGCTTTTTGTCCAATCCAATACCCACTGCCGGGGTCGCTGATTATTCTGCCCCATCCTCCAACTCGTATCAATTTACCGCCTACCATTGCATACAAGACTGAACCCGTTCCACTTATTAAAATGATCCCATCATTACCTTCAAAGGCTCCATATAACCCGGTCATAGTATCTGTTTCAACAGCAATTTTTCTGAAACGAAACTGCTGGATGAAATTTTTTCTCAATTTCAGACGGTCTTTTGCTTCACGTGCTCCTGCAAGCCCTATACAAATCCCTGCGCAATTTTTCAGATCGAGTTCTTTTGTTTTTAAAAGTGAGTTAACATATTCGGATATTTTTTTCGCAACAATTTCAGCATCGAAAACGGAATAGTGAAAAGCTTTAAAGGACTTATGTACAATCTGCTTTTTGTCCTCTCCTGAAATCAGGATTTCACATTTAGTGCCTCCGGAATCTACGCCAATGTAGAATTTAGGGTGGGATTTGCTCATGTTCATAAAAATACTAAAAATTAAAGATAAGTTAAATTCCTTTATATATAGAACTTATTGACATTTTTGGCAGATATTCTAAAACTTTTAAGTCAACAAATTATCTATAAAATACTTGAAAATCTTTAATAATGAATATATATTTACTTAACAACTGAGTGAAATGAAAAAGGGACTTAAATATACATCTATCCTCCTTTCAATACTAATAGTTACTAGCATAGTTTATGCCGGGGTAACGCTTCAATATTTTACTGCTAAGTCACATGACGAGGGTATTCTTGTCGAGTGGAAAACAATGGATGAATCAAGTGCCGTAAAATTTGAACTTGAAAGAAGCGCCGAATCTTCGGATAATTTTATATACGTAGCAACTATTAATGCAACAGGTAATAATTCCTACTATTCATATCAGGATAATTCAGTAGACGTGCTAAACGGAAATTCTTCATTATATCGCTATAGGTTGAAATGTTTTCATAGTAACGGCGATCAGACATATACTCAAAGTATTTCCGTTATCCACGCAGTTTCCGGTATCAGGAGTACCTGGGGTAGTATTAAAGCCATTTTCAGGTAAGATAGATTCGATATCTAATTGGCTAAGCGAAACCGTTTTTGAAAGAGCAGTTTTTCAAGGCTAATATAACAGATAACAATCTTGACTTTCCCGTGGATATGGGTCACCAAACTCCTTCTTTAAACAGCAGAATATTGCTGTTTGCTCATCCTTTTAATTATTTCCCGTTATATAAACGGTTATACCGATTTATTAAAAACTAATAATCATAATTCTTTAAAACATAACTAAAAGGAGAAAAATTAAATGTCCGATTCCAGAAATTTAACGTTTACACCTGAAGAAGTCGAAGATGGGAAAGTAATGGCAATTCTTGCCTGGATACTTTTCCTAATCCCGCTTTTTGCAGCCAGAGATAAAAGATTTGCCATGTTTCATACAGAGCAGGCAATTGCACTTTGGGCTGTAACAATAATTCTTTATATTGTTGTTACTATTATTACCGTAATTTTAGGTCAGGTAAGTGATACATTAGCTTGCGTTGTAAGTATTTTATCAGTGGTTGTATGGCTATTTTATCTTGTTATGTGGATTATGGGTCTTCTATCTGCTATTCAAGGTAAAGCAAAAGCTTTGCCAATTATCGGACAATTTGGTGCAAAATTGAATTTGGTTAAATAACTTGAGATTTATTTAATAATTTAAATATTAATATTCTATATGGATGAAAACAGACAACTGAATATTACTCCCGAAGAAATTGAAAGCGGGAAAACAATGGCAATTGTAGCATATTTTATTTTTTTCATACCGCTTTTAATGGATGATATGCGCAAGAACAAGTTTGTGATGTTTCATACCGAACAAAGTATTGTTGTTATTATACTTCAGGTTATCGGATGGATTTTGGGAACTGTAGGTTCATTTTTTTGTGTTGGTGCAGTTTTTTATTTAATTGTACTTTTTGCTTGGGTCTTATTAGTTATAGGAATACTTAATGCAGCCGGTGGTAAAGCAAAACCTCTACCATTGGTTGGTCAATTTGGTGAGAAGTTTAATCTTGTAAAGTAGTTTTACTTTATAATATCCTAAAGCAACCTCTTACTGTAAGAGGTTGCTTTTTTTATTAGTTTAATTTAAATGATACCATCAGAAATAAATACTGCAAAAACGTTTTTTCTGGTTTCGGCAATTTTGAATATTCTTTTCGCTCTTGGTTTGGGTACATGGAGCTTTTTCCTTGGTGCTTTATCATGCGGAATCGGGTGCATAGCATTTTTAGCCCCGGCAATTAATATTATCAGTTGTGTTATGGATTTTATAGCTTATAATAAATTAAACACATTGGACAGACCCGGAACTATAAGTACTATGCAAACCGCTGCTATCTGGGAGATAGTTACAATAATTACAGGAAATGTTGTGAGTATGGTATTTGGAATTATTACTTTATCATATATTGGTAACCAGAATGTCAGAACTTATTTAACTGAAAGAAAAATTTATTAATAAATTATATGTTTGAGAAATTAGAAAACGTAAAACAAAGACATAAAGAACTTGCAGATCTTTTATCAGATCCGGACATTGTTAAGGATCAAAAAGAATTTCAAAAGCTTTCAAAAGAATACGCAGGCATAGGCGAAGTTGTACAGGCCTATGATGAATATAATAAAGTAAAATCTAACCTCGAGGATAATAAAAAGCTTCTTTATGAGACTACTGATGACGAAATGAAAGAGTTAGCTAAAGAGGAACAGGAGCAGTTAGAGACAAGTCTTGAAAGACTTGAGCAGAAAATTAAAGAGCTATTGATACCTGAGGATCCTGCAGATGATAAAAATGCGATTCTTGAAATTCGCGCAGGGACCGGTGGGGAAGAGGCTTCTTTGTTTGCCGCTGATCTATACCGTATGTACACCAGGTACTTCGAACAAAAAGGGTGGAAAACCGAACTTATGGAATATAGTGAATCTTCGACACCGGGTGGATTAAAAGAGGTTATTTTAACAGTCTCAGGTAAAAAGATTTATGGTGATCTCAAGTATGAAAGTGGTGTGCATAGAGTGCAGCGTGTTCCGAAAACAGAGGCAAGCGGTCGAGTACATACTTCGGCTGCATCGGTAGCGGTTCTTCCGGAAGCTGAAGACTTTGATGTAGAGATAAACGAAAATGATTTGAAGATTGATACTTATAGGGCAGGAGGCGCAGGAGGGCAGAATGTTAATAAAGTTGAGACCGCAATCAGAATTACTCACGAACCCACAGGGATTGTAGTTCAGTGTCAGGATGAAAGGTCACAATTGAAGAATAAATTGAAGGCTATGAAGGTATTGCGTTCAAGATTGTTTGAAGTAGAATTAATGAATAGGGATAAAGAGGTATCTGAGCAAAGGAAGCAAATGGTGAAATCAGGTGATAGAAGTGATAAGATCCGTACATACAATTTTCCTCAAAACAGGCTGACGGATCATAGGATTGGCCTTACACTTTATAATCTATCCGATATAATGGAGGGAGATCTGGATGAGATCATTGATAAGCTTAAAACAGCAGACCGGGCGGCAAAACTCGCCGAAACTGCTTAAATAAGTGCTTTGTTCACATATACTACAATGGTATGATTATAATACCATTGTAATTGGTTTTTCTTTAAGAGAAATTATTTTATTGTCTAACTTACAAACTTTAGTAAAATGAAATCATTTTTACGGATATTCTGGGTATTTGGGGGAATATCTTTAATGGCTCTTTTTATTGGGGGCTCGACGAACTACTTAATTGATGATGTACCAAACGATGAAATATACTCAAAAGTTAAGATTTATTTATCTTCACAGGCAGATGTTCAAACTTTGATACAAAATGATATTGATATTGAACATTTTCATGGTAGTATGGAAAGAGGAATTGAACTTATCCTTAATAAGAATGAAATAATGCGCCTGTCTTCAACTGGACTGGACTATTCTGTCATAATTCCCGATATGAGATCATATTACAAAAATTTACCACCGCCAACAGAACTTGACATGGTAAACTCAAGTAATCTCATGCAAAGAGACAATATTACGGGTTTTTCACTCGGCAGTATGGGAGGTTTTTGTACTTATGCTGAAGTAGTACAAAAGCTGGATTCTATGAGGCTTGCATATCCAACTCTAATAACTCAGAAAATTAACATTGGGACTTCTCACGAAGCAAGGACTATATGGGCAGTAAAAATATCAGATAATCCCGATGTGAATGAGTCTTCTACAGAGGCAGGTGTTTATTTTGATGCTCTCCATCATGCGAGAGAGCCCGCCTCTATGCAGGCAATGTTATACTATATGTATTGGTTGTTGGAAAATTATGGTTCAAATCCTGAAGCAACATATCTTATAAATAACAGAGAGATTTTCTTTGTACCCGTAGTTAACCCGGATGGATATGAATATAACAGGCAGACCGACCCAAATGGTGGAGGGCAGTGGAGAAAGAACAGAAGAAATAACGGAGGTTCGTTTGGTGTTGACCTAAACAGGAATTACGCTTATGGATGGGGTTTAAACAGCGGCTCAAGCGGTAATCCTTCGTCAAGTACTTACAGAGGTCCAAATGCATTCTCAGAGCCTGAGTCTCAGGCTGTCAGGGATTATGTAGCAAGTGTCAACCCGGAAATCGCATTTTCTATTCACACAGTTGCAGGAAGATATTTAAACCCATACGGTTATACGGATACTTCTGTATCATACGAGATTTATTCTGACTTTTCATCCGAGTTTACACCTTCTAATAACTACCTTTACGGAACTACATCGGAGATGCTCGAATATTATTCAAGCGGAACAACAAGAGACTGGCTTCACATAAATGGGACTTACTGCTGGACACCTGAACTTGGAGGCAGCGGATTCTGGCCTAACATTCCTGAAATTGTTCCAATTTGCAGTGAGAATCTTTTCTCATTCAAGTACCTTTCTTGGGTAAGTGGTGCTTTTGCAAGAATGCAAAGTTATAGTATTGTAGGTGAGGATGTACCGAGAAATGATACTTTGGAATTACAGCTTACTGTCAGAAATAAAGGTCTTACCAAGTCTTCCAATAACGTGAATGTGACTCTTGCAACATCTTATCCAAAGGTGACGCCGGTAGTTTCAAGTGTGAATTACGGAAATATTGGAGCCAGAATGCAGGGTACAAATACATCTAATCCCTTTAAATTTTTTGTTACCGGTTCTGCAATGGTTGGCGATGAAATAAAGTTTGTTTGTACTGTTTCTCAGGAAGGTGTTGAAACATCACGCGATACAGTTTCTGTGATAGTTGGAAAATCAATTATACTATTTTCGGATAATGCTGAAAATGGTACATCCAACTGGACAAAAAGCGGAACAGGGTCACTGACAGATACAACATATGTAAGCTTCTGGGATGGAAGCAAATCATTTGCTGACTCCCGTTATGGGAATAGTGTCAATAACAATAACAGTTATTTCACACTAAACAATAATGTAAGTCTATCCGGTGCTGTAAACCCTCGTTTGGAATTCAACGCAAAATGGGCTATTGAGGAAAGTTTCGACTTTTCCAGGGTACAAATCTCAACAAATAATGGCTCTAGTTGGACAACCCTTGCAGGTAAATTTACTTCAATAGTGAGTGGCCAACATTCTTATGATGGAATTATGTATTGGGTAAAAGAAAGAATCAGTCTTCAGCCTTATATTGGACAAAATATTAAGATAAGATTTTTTCATGATACGGATGGCGGGGTACCGGGAGATGGATTCTACTTTGACAATTTCAGAATCGTAGATTACAGGGACAGCCTTACGTCAGTAAATCAGATTTCAACATCAGTGCCCGATAAATTCGATCTGTTTCAGAATTATCCCAATCCATTCAATCCGGCAACTTCAATTAGGTTTGATATCCCCAAACATAGCCTGGTTAAACTAAAGGTATACGATCAGCTTGGAAGAGAGGTTGTTGAGTTATTAAATGATGAGTTGTCACCTGGAAGCTATTCGTACGAGTTTAACGCTTCAAATCTGGCTAGCGGATTATACTTTTACAGGATTCAGGCTGGTGAATTTGTTTCAATTAAGAAAATGATATTGGTTAAGTAATAAAGAGTAATCCTATTCAAAAGCAATCTCAAAATATTCTTTGGGATTGCTTTTTTTGTTACGTATGGGAATATTTAGAAATAACTCCGGGCACATCTTGTCACAGACAGCCCTCTTCATTAATCCGCATTACAATTAAATAACAAAAGATGAGAAAATTACTTCTGATTTTTACTTTATTAGTGGGGGCTAATATTTCATTTGGTCAATTTAATCAGTTTAAAGTCACTGACCAGCTTGCTTCAATGCTTGCAGCATCCGGCGAGGAAACGACAATTAGAGTTATAATTTTACTCGAAGACCAATTAGATGTTGAGTTATTCAAAATGCAGCTGGATGGACAGCCCATTGAGAACGAAGAGAAATCGAAAAGAATACTGGACGCATTGCGCCAAAAAGCTTCGACATCTCAGATTGATTTGCTAGGTGACCTGCAGATGTATAAGAATGCAGGAGGTATAGATGATTATGAATCTTATTGGATTATAAATGCAGTGTCTGTGGTTGGTGATGCTCGTGTTATAAAGGCACTTACTTATCGAAGTGACATTCAGATAATTGAAGTGGATAATGAGATAATCTTTGAAGAGGAAATCTCGAGTTCTCCTTCAGGCGATAACCCCGCAAGCAGTGAGACCGGACTTAAAGTAATAAAAGCAGACGTTTTGTGGAAGCTCGGATATACCGGGCAGGGCAGAATGGTTATGAATATTGACAGCGGAGTAGATGGAAACCACAGGGCTCTTCACAGCAGGTGGAAAGGAAATTATACCCCCTGGTATCACGCCTGGATGGACGCTAATGGAGGGTCATTTCCCAATTACTGCTCCAGCCACGGTACACATACGATGGGAACTTTGTGTGGTAGAGATACGGTAACTGCTGATACCGTTGGGGTATGCCCTGATGCACACTGGATGGCAGCGAAACGAAGCTGCTCAGGTAACTATTCTACCTTTGCACTTACTGTTTTTCAATGGTCTATGGATCCCGATTCTAATTCATCTACCCCTGATTATCCTGATGTAATTAATTGTTCCTGGAATACAACCGATCCAAGCGGTAATGAGTGTAACGGTTCATATAAGGCGATGTTTACAACACTTGCTGCATTCGGGATTGCTGTAGTTTATTCAGCCGGTAACAACGGCCCCGGGGCGTCTTCAATTACTTCACCTAAGAATATCAATACAGATATTGTTAATGTGTTTACAACTGGTGCAGTCGATGGTAATACCCCAAGTTACCCTATTGCGAGTTTCAGCAGCAGAGGTCCTTCGATTTGTGGCGGAACGGGCAGTGAGTTAATTAAACCGGAAGTGTCAGCTCCGGGGGTAAACGTTAGGTCATCTAATCCAAATAACCAGTATGGAAACTCAAGCGGTACATCCATGGCATCTCCTCACGCTGCCGGCTCAGTTGCTCTTTTAAAATCGTTTGCTCCCCGATTAACCGGGCCCCAGATTTTAAGAGGGATTTATTTCGGTGCTACCGATCTGGGAACAGCAGGAGAAGATAATACTTATGGAATGGGTCTTGTAAACCTTGTGCAGGCAATGGTATTATTGGGACCTCAGATAAATCATTCTCCTTTGCCAAATACTACAAATCTTAACGGTCCATATACTGTTTCTGCTGAGATATCTCCATCAACTATAACCAACTACCCCGTTGATACTACAGCATTGAAATTATTCTGGGGTAGAGGATCGATAACTGACAGTATTGTTATGACACGTCAAAGCGGTAATACATTTACGGCAAATATTCCCGGAAACGGATCACCTGCTAATTATTTTTATTATATTGCTGCAATTGATACTTATGATGTAAGGGGACATTCACCCGGTGACGCTCCATTGAATATCCATTCATTTACTGCGGGAACAACTGAAATAATTTCAAACGGAACTACAGTTCCTGATAAATTTAATTTGATGCAAAATTATCCGAATCCTTTTAATCCGGAGACTTCAATTTCGTTTGATCTTCCTCAAAGCAGTATTGTAAAATTAACTATTTATGATTTATCCGGAAAGGAAACTGCATTATTAGTCAATAGACAACTGAATGCAGGAAATTATACTATTAATTGGATTGCATCGGCATTGCCAAGTGGTGTATATTTTTATAAGATAGAAGCCGGTGATTTCATTTCTATTAAAAAAATGGTACTGGTAAAATAAATAATTAATAATCAGGAGGAGATTATGAACATAGAAGAGATTCATGAAATTCAATCTGATAATTCTTATCATTGTGTTTCAATTCTACTGGAAACTCACAGGACATTTCCTGATAATAAGACAGATTCGATCAGGTTGAAAAATCTTGTTAATGATGCAAAAGAAAGACTCAAAAATGAATTCCGCGAAAGTGAAGTATCCGGAATAATTGACGGGATTGATGAAATTGTGTCGGATATTGATTATAATTATCTTCTCAATGGAATGGCGATTTTTGTTAGTAAAAATACAAGGAAAAGAATTGACCTTCCGTTTAAAGTCGATGATAGGGTTGTAATTAATAAAACTTTTGCCACAAAGGATTTAGTATATATATATAATCGTAGTCCTAGATATATTGCGCTTTTATTGAGTGAACAGCCGACAAGACTTTTTAAAGGATACAGGGATAGTTTGGTGGAAGTAGAAAATTCCAGATTTCCAAAAACCTATGAAGGACCGGGTGTTACAGAAGAGCTTCCTGATGGTAAAGGTATAAATAAATCAGGATATTTGGATGATATGATGAGGTCTTTTTTTCGGCAGGTGGATAAATCACTGACTGATGTCCTTAAAGCTGAAAAATTAACTATTGCACTACTTGGTGTCGAGAGGAATGTCTCATATTTCAAACATGTATCTGAAAACTTTGATAAGGTGATTGCCGTAAAGCATGGCAGCTATGACAAGCTGTCTGCCCACGAGATTTCAAAGCTAATTTGGCCTGAAGTAGAAAGGAGCCTGGCCGAGAAAAGAAGAGATCTACTGGCAATGCTTGAGAATTCCAAAAAAGATAATAAATTTGCTGCTGGATTGAATGAATTATGGAAACTTGGTCTTGAAGGAAGAATTCAAACAATATTTGTCGACAAAGACTATGACCCCGCTGCAGTTTTGGATGATAACGGATTGAAAGTACTGGATAACGGCGAAAAAGATGTTCCGGGAGTTATGGATGATGTAGTAGATGAATTGGTCGAGACTGTTATTAATAAAAGTGGTGATGTGGTTTTTTTTGAAAAAGACGACTTAAGTAAATATGATCGGGTAGCTGCTATTCTTCGATTTTGATTTGATTTAAATATTATAAAAAAAGGCAGGTTAAACCTGCCTTTTTTTATATGAAATAACTAATTCTATGGTAATGTGAATGTCTTATTGAATGATTTCGTTATGTTTTCATAAGTGACGGTTACAGTCACGGTGACAGGTGTACCTGCCGGCGGCATTTCATTATTAGGCCATGTAATTGAGATTACATAAGCATTGTTGAACTGGTTGTTGATTTGAGTATATATGTTACTAATGTTATTACAATTATTTGGGTCAACTTCAAATGCAAATCCGCCTGTTGTATCAGCAATGTTTTTCATGTCCGAGGGATCGGATCCTGAATTGAGTAATGTAACAGTGAAAACAGGAATCCCGTTATTCAATGCTTCATCAATCATTGTTGACCTGGAAACTGTTGAATTGTTCTCACCGCCATCAGTGAAAGCGATCACTGCTCGAAGATAATTTGAACTTTGAGCAGATACATTCTGTGTTGCGACATATATTGATTGGTATAATGCAGTTGAACCGGAAACCGGAGAGGTTGCATTTATGGCATTCAATAGATCTGTCTTATTACTGGTAAAGGTCTGAACAACCGCAACAGTAGAACCAAATTTTATAATTTCGGAAATGTCTGTACTACCCATTGCATTCACATATGCTGTCACACCGGTCTCCATACATGTTATATCCTGCGATGACATACTGCCGCTGTAATCCATTGTAATTCCTGCAGCAATGTCCTGGGATACTGTGCTTGTTATGGTTACTGAGCCATTTGAACTGCCGCCTGAGGCGTCAGGTCCTGCCCAGTTCATTACAGCGCTTACGTTACTGCTGGTAATCGATATGGGATTTCCATCTTGATCTGTAACAAACATGTTTCCCTGTGCTGTATTATGAGAGGTGGGGCTAAGGGATCCATTAACAATAATGTCTGATACCGGGCCAACAATTATTTCATCATCTTTATTACAACCTGATAGCAGGTAAGATGACATTACTAAAACCAAAAATAGAAATAACGAAAGTGAACGGTAATAACCGAATTTCATTTTAATATCCTCCATGAGTTAAATTGTAAAAATTTTCGAAAAACTTTATGGACTTAAGTGTAATAAAACTCAAGTAAGGTTGATTAGCCCCAGCTTTAGGGAATGTGCAGTATTTAAAAGTAGTCAATTTATTAGCAAATTTCTATATATAACTGAGATTACATTATTTGTTTTTACAATATTTTGAAACCTCATGGTATGTTTTGAAGTTTAATCCCTAAGAAAATCTTAGTTTGTTTTCATTAACAATTTAATTATTTTTAGAAAACCGCAAAAATAAACTGTTTATTATGATTTCTAATATTAAAAAGCGCCCATCGATTCTTTTTCTGTATGCCGTCATTTTTTCTTTTACTTTTGTTGGAGCTGAATGTGACGACATATTGAATTCGATTATTCAGGGTGATGTTGTTGGTACCTGGCAGCTTGTAAGACAGGAAGGCTCAGGCCAGGACGTATGTGAAAATGAAGTTGTAGAATTTCAATCAAATGGAACAGCAGTATTACAATGTCCCGGTCAGAACGCAATTTCCAGACAATATACTGCCAGCAATAATGTACTTGAATTCACTTCGACAGGAGTACAATATTCGATCCAGACAGCTACAAGTACCGAATTGGTCCTGGATGGGATCAATGTTACTCGCAGACTTGAATATACAAGAATAGGAAGCGACAATAATATTAAGGATGCTAAGTATTCCGGTGTCAATAAAAACTCATCAGAAAATTAAATTAACCGACAATGGTAAATATATTACGAAACTCAATCTTTATCCTTACACCGGTTGCACTCTTATTCATAATCGGTTTTTCCGGTAAAGATTCTCACATTGAGTTAAACTTAAACAACAGCAACGCTTTTACAAAAAATCCTGTTGCTAAAGAGATTTCACAAACCAAAGCAACAACTCAACTCAAGGATATTAATCTTTTCACATCAAATACAAATGAAGGAAGTGATATGTCTGGCTTTGCGGATAATGTAACAAACCTTTTGTTAGATGCCCGTGCTTTGAATACTCTGTATTCTGAAAAGCCTTATAGCATGACTTTTAATATCCCTGCCGGGGACGGCAATGTTCAGCTGGAACTGACAAAGGTAAATATCCTTGATAAAGATTTTAGGATTACTACTAACGATAACGGTGTTATTAACCGCCATAATGATTATCAACCAGGCATCCATTACAGGGGAATAATAAAAGGAAACGAAAAATCAATGGCTTCTATCAGTGTATTTCCGGATTTCGTAATGGGTCTCGTGTCGGATGAATATGGTAATTACAACCTCGGCTCGATAAAAGATGAAGACGGAAATAACACAGGGGAATACATCTATTATAACGACGCTGACATTGTAAAAAAAAATGAATTTAATTGCGGAGTAGATGACATCGAACAGAACATGCGCATATATAATCCGAATAATCAAAACACGGCTAATTCATTTGATAATTCATCGGGTTTGAATGACACCGTAAGAGTTTATTTTGAGTGCGATTTTGCTATGTACCGAGATAATGGAAGTAATCTTAGTAACGTCGGCCAGTTCGTTGAAGGTATGTATAACTCAGTAGTTACTATTTACAGGAATGAGAATATTCATTTATGAATCTATTAGATAAGAGGTTACACTTCACAAGACCAGTATGCTTCAAGCATTCATTCTGAAGACATTCTTGTATAATTTTGACATAACTCGCAGGATAATTTTTATGGTGACCTGGCACATTTGCTCTCAACCAGACCTGAAAATATGGGCGGTATTGCATGGATAAATGTTTTATGTCTTCCTTACCAGTCACAGCAGGGCGCAGGAAGATATGCCTTTAGCAATATAGATAATACATATTCAAATTACCCGGTGCATTCATGGACAGTGAATGTTGTCGCTCATGAAATGGGTCATAATTTTGGCTCTAATCATACTCACGCATGTGCTTGGCCGGTTTTCGGACCTGGTTCTATGGGAGCGATTGATTCCTGTTTTACTGCTGAAGGTTTTTGTTTTTCAAATACAAGACCTAAGTTAAACGGTACTATTATGAGCTACTGTCACCTTAATGGCAGCATCAGTCTTGCAGCGGGATTTGGACCTCTTCCAGGTGATACTATACGTCAAAGATACCAGCAGGCGGGGTGTATTCAGAATACAACAAATTCTTCAGAAGTACAATCATTCAGGCTCGGCCATAACTTTCCTAATCCATTCAACCCGGGAACAACAATAAGGTTTGAATTACCTGAAAATGCACTTATCGATCTTGTAGTATATGATATGGCCGGAAGGGAAATAACTACACTTGTCAATAGCGGTTACTTTAATAAAGGTACTTTCTCGTTTTATTTCGATGCCGGAAGATTCTCCCTTGCAAGTGGAGTCTATTTCTATCGTTTGACAGCTTACAACCCTGCAAATAAGAACGAAAACATTTATTCTCAGGTAAGAAAAATGATCTTAATTAAATAATTTTTATTATGAAAAAAGCATCGCTTCTTTTATTAACACTGATTTTATCCTTTACTGCGGCTTCATGTAGCTCAACAGGAGATGCGGCGGACCTGTATATCGATAAAGGAAAGTATTCAATGACTGTATTCGATGGAAGCGGTGATAAGATCGCCGAAGGTATGTTCGATATTAAAAATATCGAAGGAGATAAAATGTCGGGCACATATGTTATCACTGAACTGACTATCCCTAATCCATTGCTTGCTGTCAATGAAACCAAAGAAATGACAGGTACGATTTCACCAGACAGGAAACAGGTCTTTATAAATGCTAACCCAAGAATTTCTGATTCAAATATTTTTTTGACGATTACCGCCGGAATGTATTCATACTTCGGCAAGTGGAGATACTCGACTTATGTGGGAACAGTTGACCAGGGAACCGTGAGAGCTACTAAAATGGAATAATTTACAGGTTATGGGTAATTCTTTTGGAATAAAATATTTTCCAAATATAAATATT
>CALGOI010000002.1 GCA_937959065.1 uncultured Ignavibacteriota bacterium
GCAGAGGTATCTTTCTTGGTACCGCTCTTTTTATCGAAGCTAAGAGAGTCTTCACCTTTTTTGTGTTTTACAGTTATTTTAGTGCCTTCAGAAATCTCACCTTTGAGGATATCCTCACTGATTGGATCTTCAAGGTACTTTTGAATAGCTCTTCTAAGTGGTCTTGCACCATAATTCTGGTCGAATCCTTTTTCTGCAAGAAACTGCAGAGCTTCTTTCTTGATATCAATCTTAATTCCCTGTTCATCAAGTCTTTGTACAAGCTCCTGTATATTAACTTCAACGATCTTTGTAATGGCATCACCTTCAAGTTGTTTGAAGACTATCACATCATCAATTCTATTCAAAAACTCAGGTGAAAACACTCTCTTAACTTCGGTATCAAGCGCGGTTTTCATTTTCTGATACTTATCTCCACCCTCAGACTCACCAAAACCGAATACTTTATCGAGTTTGATGTCCCTGGTACCAATGTTAGAGGTCATTATTAATATCGTATTTTTGAAGTCAACCTTCCTTCCAAGACCGTCTGTCAGCATACCGTCATCCAGTACCTGAAGCAGGATATTGAAAGTGTCAGGATGAGCTTTTTCTATCTCATCAAAAAGCACCACAGAATATGGCTTTCTTCGTATCTTTTCTGTTAATTGTCCACCTTCTTCGTATCCAACATATCCCGGAGGAGCACCAACAAGTCTTGAGACGTTGAACTTCTCCATATATTCACTCATATCTATTCTTACAAGAGCATCTTCTGAGTCGAAAAGGAACTTAGCAAGCTGCTTAGCTAGCTCAGTTTTACCTACACCGGTCGGTCCGAGGAAAATAAACGAACCTATTGGCCTGTTAGGATCTTTAATTCCCGCCCTGGCTCTTCGAATAGCTTTTGATATCTTTTCGATCGGTTCATCCTGCCCGATAATGGTTTCCTTCAAATGGTCTTCCATCTTAACAAGCCTGTTAGACTCAGTATCTGCGATCCTGTTAACAGGAATTCCGGTCATCATAGCTACTACCTCAGCAATATTGAGATCGGATACTTCATATGATTCGCTCTGAGATTTGATCTCCCAGTTTACCTTAGCCTGTTCAAGGTCAGCAAGGAATTTCTTTTCTTTATCCCTCAGCTTAGCCGCTTCTTCATAATTCTGATTCTTTACTACTTTATTCTTTTCCTGTCTTACATTCTCTATTTCCTGCTCAAGGTCAAGAATCTCCTGCGGTACTACTATATTCGCGAGGTGAACTCTTGATCCTGCTTCATCGAGTACGTCTATCGCTTTATCGGGTAGAAATCTGTCTGTTATATACCTATCGCTTAGTTTTACAGAATCTATGATGGCGTTTTCAGTATACTTAACATTGTGATGCTCTTCATATTTGCCTTTGATATTCTGAAGGATTTGTGTGGTTTGTTCTACAGTTGTAGGATCGACCATTATCTTCTGGAATCTTCTGTCTAAAGCGCCGTCTTTTTCGATGAACTGCCTGTACTCATTAAGTGTAGTTGCTCCAATGCATTGAAGGTCGCCTCTTGCCAACGCGGGTTTGAATATATTCGAAGCGTCTAACGAACCGCTCGCGCCGCCTGCGCCTACTATAGTATGTAGCTCATCGATGAAAAGGATAACGTCCCTGGCTTTTTCAAGCTCGTTCATCACGGCTTTCATTCTTTCTTCAAACTGACCTCTGTACTTGGTACCTGCTACCAGTGCAGCAAGGTCTAAAGTAACTACTCTCTTATTATGTAAAACTCTCGATACCTGTTT
>CALGOI010000003.1 GCA_937959065.1 uncultured Ignavibacteriota bacterium
TACAAACAATTAATTATTAGTTAATCGTACCTGGCTATCTTTGACTTTACTATACAATAACCAAAAAATGAAAATGAGCTCATTTATTAAGACTTACCTAGTGCTAATTATTATATTATTGTTTACGCACGATGCATTTTCACAAAGTATAATCGGTACCGTAACGGATTCGTATTTCTCTGATCCGCTTCCGGGTGCCATTGCAAAGATACAGGGAACTAACACGGGTTCTGAAACAGACCTCGATGGTAAATATGAAATAGCAGGACTTCAACCGGGCACATATACTGTCGAGATATCTTATGTTGGATACCTGACAAAAGTGATTACGGGTGTTATAGTCAATGCCGGTGAGCCCACGAGGGTTGACGTTTCCTTAGGTGAAGAGGCTATTGTAACCGAGGAGGTGACGGTTGAAGCAACTAATACAACTGCTAACGAACAAGCACTATTATTAGAGCAAAAGAACTCAGAAAACATTCAGGATGGTATCAGTGAACAGCAGATAAAAAGGGCTCCGGACAGCCAGGCTTCTGATGTTATAAAAAGAGTATCCGGGGTTAATATTGTGGATAATAAATATGTATTCGTGAGAGGAACATCCGATAGATACAATCTCACAACATTGAACGGAGTACTTGTACCGAGTACTGAACCTGATAAAAAATCCTTCTCATTTGATATTTTTCCGGCTAATCTTCTTGGAAATATCATTGTATCCAAATCATATACGCCTGACCAGCCGGGTAGCTATTCAGGTGGACTGGTGGAAGTTAATACAAAAGAATTTCCTGAAGCACTAACCATGAACTACAGCATTAACGGCAGTTACAGTACAAATACAACCGGAGATGATTTCAGAAGTTATAATGCCGGTGATAAAAAGTTTTTATTTATTAACCTTGGAATTGACAACGGAAGCAGAGAATTACCATCTAATTTCCCTGATGGACAGATTATTAATCAGACTTATTCCAATCAGCAGATTAACTCATTCAGCAGGGAGTTTAGAAACGACTGGGGGCAAAATCAGAGTTCAGCGCCATTTAATGGCGGCTTTCAGATCTCTGTTGGTAATAAAATGAATGTTCTTGATAATCCGCTTGGATTCTTGTTTGCATACTCGTATAAAAATAATTTCGATAATGAGAATGTTAAGAATAGACAGTATAATACAAATGGTGATTCATTATCTAGCTTTAATGGTCAAAACTCAACTTATAAGGTTTTACAAGGTGGAATTCTGAATCTAAACTATAAGATAGGGGATAATGATAAGTTTGGCTTAAAATCAACTTATACTGTTGATACTGATGACAAAACCTCTTTTTATGAAGGCCGTAGAGAAAATTCATCAGAACCATTTGGTGATAACGATTTTAGACTGTACCAAACATACTATACAGAGAGACAGCTATTTTCAACAATCTTAAACGGTGGACACTACCTGCATAATTTAAACCGTCTGAATATTGAATGGACGGCTTCTTACTCGGAATCCTATAGAAATGAACCGGACCTGAAAACAATGACATACCAAAGAAGCGGTGGAACTGAGGATCCTTTTTACGGTAGAGTAGGTTTTGCCGGTATTGCAAATAGTGAAGGCGGTGGAAGATTATTCCAGCAGCTCAAGGACTTCCAGAGATCAGTTGGCATTAATTTAGAAATGCCATTTATTGAGTTTGCCAATAACCAGCAGTCAAAAATAAAATTTGGGGGACTTGCTAATACTACAAACAGATCTTTCCAGGCCAGGAACTTTGCTCCGTCATTTTTCTCAGCAGCCTCTTACTTCTCAAGCGGAATTGCATACCAGGGAATAGATTCAATTTTTCAGCTGGCAAATATTGACACCAACAAATTCCAGTATTCCGAGCTTACCAGAGAAGAAGACAGGTACAGCGGGCATGACGAGAATTATTCAACTTATTTAATGTTCGATATTCCTCTTAATAAATTCAGGATAGTAACCGGTGCAAGATTTGAGTACAATGAGCAGGGGATCAATACTCTGGGCAGAGTTAGTGAACCGGTTATAGCTAATTTAAAGAATAATGATATATTGCCTTCATTTGCAATCACTTATGCATTAAATGAAAAAACCAATATCAGGGGATCTTTTTCTCAGACTGTCTCACGACCAGAGTTAAGAGAAATATCCCCATATGGGTACTATGATTTTATTCAAAACATTGTCATATCGGGTAATCCGGACCTTGAGAGAAGTTTGATTCAGAATTATGACTTAAGATATGAACTATATCCGCAAGCGGGTGAAATTGTATCATTTAGCTTGTTCTACAAAAATTTTGAGCAGCCAATTGAATCTGTTTATGATCCGGGTGTCAATAATCCTGAGAGAACTTTTATTAATGCAACAGACGGTGCAGTTAATTATGGTGCTGAGTTGGAATTCAGGAAAAAACTTAACTTTATTGTAAAGACTTTCAAGGATTTAACATTAACGGGTAATATTGCCCTTATCAATTCCAAAGTTAATCTTGATAATGTTCAAACAGGTGAGACGCAGAAAGACAGGAGGTTACAGGGTCAGTCACCCTATACGGTCAATATCGGGTTATTTTATGATAACTATGAAACGGGTACAAGTGTGAATCTGCTTTACAACAAGTTCGGTCGAAGAATTACGGATGTCGGAAGAAATGGTTTTGGTAATATTGAAGAGCAGGGAAATGATCTTCTTGATTTTAGTGCTTCACAAAAATTCCTCAAAAACTTTGAAGCTAAACTGACAATTAAAGATATTTTAGGTCAGAATAAGGAATTCTTTCAGGAAGTTGGTGGAGTTGAAAGACTCTACAGATCTATTGAATCAGGTTCGGATATAGGCTTTTCGCTTTCTTACAGGCTATAAGTATAATGTAAATTTTAAATTAAAGATTTCAACAACCCTCAAGTATTTCATATACTTGGGGGTTTATCTTTTAGTAACATAACAATAATTTTTCCATAACAACACCTCGTTA
The DNA here is from genome assembly GCA_937959065.1 of uncultured Ignavibacteriota bacterium. Taxonomy (GTDB): domain Bacteria; phylum Bacteroidota; class Ignavibacteria; order Tepidaquicellales; family Tepidaquicellaceae; genus JAEYVS01. Next base: position 2,991 of record CALGOI010000003.1, read on the forward strand.
TATTGCTTTATAAAAATATTGAATTAAACTAATTAACTTCATTAACCAAAAAAGTAAAAAATGAAAAGATTACTATTTGTTTTAACCATCCTGTTAACTTTTGTAGCTCAAAAAGGCTTCTCTCAAACGGTAGATTCTACTACCCTTAACGCTGCTACAATAACAGGGACGGTAACTCTGAACTCAAGCACAGAATATATAATAAAAGGATTCAACGTAATTCAATCAGGTGGAGCGCTTGTTATTCCTGCCGGTACAATATTAAAAGGTGATAAAGCAACTACAGGTACAATAATATTACAAAGAGGTGGCATACTTTATGCAAATGGTTCTCAAAACAGCCCGATAGTTTTTACAAGCCGATTTGCTCCCGGGCAACGAGGTCCGGGTGATTGGGGCGGAATCGTTATTCTAGGGAGGTCTTCAATAAATACTTCTACCGGTGCTGACTCTGCTAAGATCGAAGGTTTTCCTCCGGGAACTGATTTCTACTATGGTGGACAACCTGTTGTGAATAATGATTCTTCCGGTTGCTTAAGATATGTTAGACTTGAGTATCCCGGGGTTAATTTAACAGGTGTTTCCGGTAACGAGATCAATGGTCTTACAATGGGTGGTGTTGGAAGCAGAACTGTAATTGAATACGTACAGGTTTCTTACTGCGGTGATGATGCATATGAGTGGTTTGGCGGTAATGTAAATGCAAAATATCTTGTTGCAATCGGTACAATAGATGATGACTTTGACTGTGATAATGGATTTAGAGGTAAAGTCCAGTATGGTCTCGCTGTGAGAGACACAGGGTTTGTTGACGTATCAAATTCTCACTTCTTTGAGATAGACAACAACAACAATAATCCTGCTAACTTTAATTCTCCAAGAACTCAGCCGGTTTTCTCTAATATTACCTGTGTTGGTCCTAATACTACAAACAATCCTCTTTTCGCTAGAGGTTTACACATTAGAAGAAACAGTTTGCCAAGTATCTTTAACTCAGTAATGGGTGGGTACGGAAAACTTTTCTACTTCGATGGTAGCGGTGTTTACAATGCCTGCAGCGCTGACACAATCAGAATGAGAAACAATGCTATGTCATATATTAATAAGCTTTCAGATACTGCCGGGGGTTCATTTAATTCTCAGGATTGGTTATTAACTTCATCATTCAATAATACCGTTAACAACCCATTCAGCTCATTCCAGCTTAAAGACCCGTTTGCGTTCTACGGTGCATCAGGCAGCGGTTCTCTCAGCGGTGTAGATTGGTGGGAGCCAATGACGGGATCTCCTGTGTTAACAGGTGCGAGCTTCTCAGATCCATATCTTAACGGCTTTGAAGTTACTTCATACAGAGGAGCATTTGATAACGTAACTGATGGAACAGGTAACTGGACTTCAGGTTGGTCTAACTTCAACCCGCAGAATTATGAGCCGGTTGGCGTTCTTCAGATCTCTTCAAATGTTCCTGAGAGATTTACTCTTAACCAGAACTACCCTAATCCTTTCAACCCTTCAACTAAGATAAACTTTTCTATCCCGGTTAAAGGATTTGTCTCTCTTAAGATCTATGACGCTTTAGGGCAGGAAATTGCTACTCTATTAAATCAGGACCTTTCTGTTGGTGAATATTCATACGAATTTGAGGGATCAAAACTATCTTCAGGAATCTATTTCTATACTCTTACCGGTGATAACTTTGTAGAGACCAAAAAAATGATGTTGCTAAAATAACACTTACTTTAAATAGCACTACTAGTCCCGTCCCGAGTTTTCGAGACGGGGCTTTTTTATTCAATTATATGTTTATATATCCTTTACAATTCCTTAACTTACACTAAGTAAATTTAGTAATGGAAGTTAATCAAGAAGTCAATCCCGCTCCCCAAATACGTGAAGTGGATACTGTAATCATATCAGATGTTCATTTAGGGTCACCTGTATCCAGGGCTAAACGGCTCCTTGAAGTGCTCGAAGGATTCCGCTTTAACCGCCTTATATTAAACGGAGACATTTTTGACGACGTTAATTTCAAACGCCTGAGCAGCGGTCACTGGAAACTCCTTTCATACATGCGCAAAATTTCAAATCCGGATAAGGATATCGAGGTAATATGGGTTGAGGGTAATCACGACGAAGGATTAGCCGAAATAATATCTGTTCTAATTGGAATACCGGCTTTTAAAGAATTTGAGTGGGAAGTTTCCGGGAAAAAGATACTAGCCATCCACGGCCATCAATGGGATAGGTTCCTTAATGAGAATGTAATGATAAGTAAGGTAGCCGCATCTTTTTATCTTTTCACACAAAGATTCAGCAAAGGTAAGCAGAGACTTTCACGATTCCTTAAACGAAGAAGTAAACGATGGCTGAGGTTATCCGGTAAAGTTGCCTCAGGTGCTATAGACCACGGGAAAAGCAAAGGAGTTGATGTTGTTCTTTGCGGACATACCCACCATATTTACGAGAAAGAGGACAAGGGAATAAGGTATTATAATTCCGGCTGCTGGACTGACGTTCCATCCTCCTGCATTGTGGTCGAACTTAATGGCGATATCAGGATCGAAGAATACGATTGATTTTGAAACTTTTCTCCAGCTTTTCGTAATATTAATAGAAGCTAAGGTTAACTTTCCATTTTTTACCTGCGTTATTTCCTCTTGTTTTTAATTAAATCCACCTGATTTCAGGCGGATTTTAAATAAAAATTACCTCAAATTGAAACTTAGTTACTAAAAGTATCGTATCTTATTACAAATCGTTCTTTTCACTATACATTTTTTCCCTTTGTTTTAATTGTAAGAATAACTGCCCTGTCCCCAACAGGGCAGTTTTTTTATGTACAAAAAATCACTGTTTTTTCTTAAATTTATCTGTATGCAGATTTTACTCATCGGAATAGGGGGCTTTTTAGGGGCTGTTTCAAGATTTTTTGTCCAGAAAATGCTGTCTAACCTTACCTCAACTTTTCCAATTGGCATTCTAACCGTTAATGTATTAGGTAGTTTTTTACTGGGTGTGATCTTATACGGGATATCCTTTGACAGACATCTTACTATTGATATAAGGGATTTTTTTGCGATCGGGTTTATGGGCTCATTTACTACTATGTCTGCATTCTCTCACGATACCTTGCTTCTGTTTGAGCAGGGGCATATCACATTTACAATACTTAATGTTATCCTCAACGTGGTATTATGCTTACTTGGAGTTTATCTGGGTAAGCAAGTTGGAGTAGCTATTTCACGCTAATCATTTTTCTGCTTTTAGCAGATCATTTATGCTTCCGAACATTTCAAGATAATCGTCATAGCTTCTTTTTATTACTTCTTTCGCTTCATCTCCACCGTAAATGTGAGTAATTTCTACTTCTTTTCTTTCTTTTACCGGAGCTTCTTTATATGTCAGGAAATAATGTCTCAGCCTGTCTACCAGTTGAGCCGGGCATTCTGATATATCCTTCATTTCACCATACACACTGTCTCCTTTCATCACCGCGATTATCTTGTCATCAGCTTCATTGTTATCAATCATTCTTAACCCGCCGATTGGAACAGCCTTTAATAGAATATTGCTTGTATTTATGGTTCTCTCTGTAAGCACACATATATCCAGCGGATCACTGTCACCGATTATATCGTTTCTGCCGGTCTTTTCATTACAAAACTCTGCTATTTTATCACCACAATATGTCTGTGGTATAAAACCGTACGGGGTGGGGCAAATATTCGAATACATTTGTGGTCTGTCTATAGTAAGTATCCCGCTGCTTTTATCGATTTCGTATTTAACTGTATCGGTAGGTACTACCTCAATAAAGGTAGTTACCATATCGGGACAGTCATCTCCGATATGCACTCCATGCCAGGGATGAGCCTTTAAGATCATCCGGATTTCACGCCAGATTTTTTTTAATCCTTCTTCCATATATTATGATGTGAATTGTAATGATTTACGGATTATCTCTTCAGTGGATAATTCTGCCGTTTCACCTGATTTTGTTACTTCTTTGATTATCTTGTCGGCCTCGTTCCTGCTATATCCTAAACTAACCAGTGCATTAACAGCATCCATTACGTTCTTATCCATCGGTCCAGTTTGTGATATCTCTCCGCTGCTTTCTGCAGCAATCTTAAATATCTTATCTTTTAACGTCATTGTTATCAAGTCCAGTTTCTTTGCACCGATCCCCGGGATCTTCATATTTCTGTTTGACCCGGTTAGCAGCCCCATTACTTCTTCAAATGTTGAATGAGTGAGGATGGTATGTGCAAGCTTCGGACCTACACCGCTGACCGTAATAAGCATTTTAAATAGCTCTCGTTCTTTTTCATCCGCGAATCCATATAATATAAGAGAGTTTTCTTTTACATCCAGATGAGTTATTATATTATACTCTCTATCGTTTGTAGTGAGATGACCTGCAAGGCATTTCGAAACAAATATTTGGTAACCTACCCCGTTCACATCGAGAAGGATTTCCCTTTCCCTTACCGTGATTAACTTTCCTCTTAAAGATGATATCATGCGCGCCTTGAGATTATGATTTTTTCAGGATGTTCTTCGATGAATTTTTTCCAGCTTGTCTTTTTTGATTTATCGTTACGGGTTATTGATGAATTAGCATTGAAATAATGACATAGTGCTACAGCCAAAGCATCTGATGAATCGATAAATTGGGGATCTTCTTTAAATTGTAAAATCTTCTTTATAATTGCTTGTACTGTTTCTTTTGAGGATGCACCGTTTCCTGTAACGGATTTCTTGATTTCCCGGGGAGAATACTCGGATATTACCAGGTTGTGATTTACTGCTGCTATTATAGCAACGCCGCGGGCCTGCCCAAGTTTTAAGGTTGACTGTACATTCTTGCTGTAAAATGCAGTTTCTATAGCAAATTCATCCGGCTGGAATCTCTCAATACACTGCAAACAACTGTCGTATATTTTCTTTAATCGGTTAGGAAGGGCTTCAGAGGGTTTCATATTGATACTGCCATAATGGACAAGCTCTATCCGCTTATCATTGCATTCTATCAATCCTATCCCGGTTATAACTGTACCCGGGTCTATGCCTAGAATCCGCATTCTTTTGGGTTAATTCTTAGCTCGTCTGCTCTTCTACTTCAAGGTCTGCATTCGAGTATACATTTTGAACGTCATCGTTGTCTTCTATGGCTTCAACGAATTTTATTACGTCTTCTGCTTCTTTGCCTTCCTTCTCTACCATGTCCTTAGCAAGATATTGCAATGAAGCGTCATCTATATCGATACCTTTTGCTTCGAGTGTCTTTCTAACTTTCTCAAAATTCTCTATAGACGATACCACCTCAAAAAATTCCTCGTCACTTTTAAGGTCATCTGCGCCGGCTTCTAAAATTATCTCCATAAGATCGTCTTCTGTGATTAGATTCTTCTTTATCGATATAACACCTTTTCTCTCGAACATCCACGCAACCGATCCGCTCTCACCCATGTTACCGCCATTCTTTGAGATAAGGTGTCTCAGATCGGCAACTGTCCTGTTCTTATTATCTGTTAAGCACTCCACGATCACTGCCACACCATGAGGTCCGTAAGCTTCATAGTTTATCTCTTCGTAATTAACACCTTCCAGTTCGCCTGTACCTTTTTTAATTGCCCTGTTAATATTATCCATGGGCATATTGTTGGATTTTGCGGTATTAATCGCAAGCCTCAGTCTTGGATTAGCATCCGGATCGCCGCCCTTTTCCTTTGCGGCTACCGTTATCTCTTTAAGCAATTTTGTGAAAATTTTGCCTCTTTTTGCATCAATTGCGGCCTTTTTTCTCTTAATTGTAGACCACTTCGAATGTCCTGACACAGTTACTCTCCGTTAAATTTATTATTATGCAAAAATAATAAAGACAGAATAATTTTAATATGGAAATTTCATATCCCTAATTCTGAGTTTGGTATGGTATGCCCCGTTCCAGTAGTTATTATCTATAGTAAAACACAGGTCACA
>CALGOI010000004.1 GCA_937959065.1 uncultured Ignavibacteriota bacterium
ATTTGGTGTTGCTTCTGCTTTTATACCTGATGTCGGAAATGAAAAATCACATGGTGTAAATACAACAGACTGTGCGAACTGTATGTCCATATTGTGAACCTTAGGCAGGTTGCCAACAGACCCCGCTATCGCTACATAACACTCGTTCTCTATAGCCCTTGCCCTAGCGCAGTATCTCACACGTGAGTATGCGTTCTGCGTATCGGTCAAAAACGGCACGAACAATATCCGCATTCCGTTATCCGATAATATCCTCGGCAACTCGGGAAACTCCACATCATAACATATCAATATTCCTACCGGTCCGCAGTCCGTTTCCATCACCTTTATCTTGTTGCCGCCCGTTATTCCCCAGAATTTTATCTCGTCCGGGGTTACATGAATCTTTTCGTACGATTCATAAGTCCCGTTTCTCCTGCACAGGTGACCGACATTGTAAAGCTTCCCGTCCCTCATCTCCGGCATGCTTCCCGTTATGATATTAACATTATATGATATAGCCAGCTGTAAAAACCTGTCCCTGATCTCATCTGTGAATTTTGCAAGTTCGCGTATTGCATCGGGCTCCGATAAATGGTTATACTCTGCCATAAGAGGTGCATTGAAAAGCTCCGGAAATAAAGCAAAATCACTTTTGTATCCGGATACAGCATCAATGAAATATTCCACCTGTTCAAAAAGCTGATCTACATCTTTATACAACCTCATCTGCCATTGTATTAAACCCAGACGAACAGTTGACTTATAAAGAGATGGCTTTACGGATGGCTTCTCATAATAAATGTTATCCCACTGCAGGAGTACTGCGTAATCCTTTGATTCCGAATCGCCCGGCATGTAATTCCTGAGCACCTTCTTCACGTGAAAATCATTAGACGTCTGGAATGTCAATATCGGGTCATACAGTTCTTTAAATTTCACCTTCTGTATGTACTGCTTCGGTGTCATCTCATCTGCATGCTCATAATACCCCGGTATGCGTCCGCCGAATACTATCGCACGGAGATTCAGCTTTTCGCAAAGCTCCTTCCTTGCATCGTATAATCTCCTCCCGAGACGCAGTCCTCTGAATTCCGGTCTTATAAATATCTCGATACCGTACAGTGTATCACCTTTTGGCGTGTGTGTATCAAATGTATAATTTCCCGTTATTTCCGCATATGTATGCTCGTCACTGAAATGATCATACTTAACTATCAGTGAAAGTGCACACCCCACTACCTTATCATCGACTACGGCGGCTATCTGTCCTTCCGGGAAAATGTCTATCAAACGGTTTATGTTTGCCTCGCTCCATAAAGGTCCACCCAGCGTCGCGTATGCTTCCTTCATCGATGCAATAAGCTCATGGTAATCGTCTTTCGTTAACTGTCTTATTTCTACTTTTTCTATTTCATTCATTTTTATTTCTTTCCTGCTTTGAATATTAATTCCCACCGAACTTTCTTTACGTCTTCTATATTTCCCCACAGCTCCTTTAATTCCGGGAAGACTATCTCTACCGGGTCAAACTTCGTTACTTCGTGATGTTTCTTTACCGCCGACCAGCTGTGCAGGTAATTCACCAGCTGCTCCAGGTCCCACTCCATCTCCATTTCAAAAGCCGGCGACTCTATCTTTTCAAAAGGTATTTCGATATTTTCATAGCGCTCCATCCAGTTTACCCTGGCTTCCGGCGGCCAGTACTCGTACAGGTACTCTTTTGAGAAGTAGTCCATTATCGGGTCAATTTCATCAGATATCTTCGATTCCGCGTAGCTCCACGCCGCGAATACTCCGCCCGGCTTTAAGACCCTGTTGACTTCCGGAAAGAATCTCTCGTGATCGAACCAGTGCAATGCGGTAGCAACCGTCACCATATCCACCGTCTCATCTTCGAAGTATATCTCCTCCGCCGGTGCGACCAGGTATTCTATGTTGTCCATTTCAAACGCATTATCTATCTGCTGCTCACTGGCATCTGTAGCGATTACCTTTTCAAAATATTTTGCCAGCGACACTGCCGCCTGACCGTTACCTGTGGCGCAGTCCCATACGAGTTTCCTTTCCGGTACCAGCCCGCTCAGAAATGCGAATAATTTCTCGGGATATCCGGGACGGGATTTGGAATATGCTTTTGAATGACTTGAGAAATGGTCTTTGAACTCCATAAAGAGTTGTAAAATGTTGTTTATTGGAAGGTAAGTAATTTGACGGATTTTTTTA
>CALGOI010000005.1 GCA_937959065.1 uncultured Ignavibacteriota bacterium
AAATCTTTTGTTAGATCTCCTCAGATAGGCGCAGGAATTTATATCGATTACTGTCATTAAAAATGACAAATTCAAAATGGATTTTCAGTTGGCTGAGGAATTATCCCAAAGAGATCAGAAAAAGCTGTATAAAAAGATTTATGATAATCTGATTGCTGAAATAAATAATTTTAAAATTCACGATAGATCTTTTTTCGAGAAAAAGAAAATTCTTGAAACTGTTGAACTGGGTTATAAAAACAGGTATGAAAAATCCGACATTATGATACATTAAGAATTCAATTTCTATTGGAGATAATGAATCTGGAAACCGAAATATCTAATTCGGCAAGAGACCGGTTTAGCTATGGAAAAAATCTGAAAGAGCGGGAGGAACTTGAGAGATTCATAGACGTAGAGGCGAAACAGCTTAATGATATCCTTTATATAAGATATTATTATAATATGTACAAACTTGTAAAAAAAAAGAAAAAAAAATTCTATAATGAGTTAAGAGATATTCTTAGAAATAAATATGAAGAACTTAATGACATTGATAAGAGGAACATATTTACCGCTCTGACCAATTACTGCTATTATGCCGCTAATAAAGGTGAAACTGATCTCAACAGAGACCACTTTGAACTTTATAAAGAACACATTGAAAGAGGTTACTACGCAATGGGCCGGTATATGACGAACATAACGTATTTTAATACTGTTGTTACAGGCCTGGAAGTAAATGAGTTTAAATGGGTTGATAACTTTATAGAGAAATACATATCCGAACTTGAAGAACCTATGCAGAAGAATGCGTACTCGTTTTGCAGGGCTTTGTTTTTCTATCACAGCAAAGAATATGAAAAAGCATTAGAAATGGCTGCAGGTATAATTTCCGATGAAATGACTTATAAGCACCAGCTAAAATCACTGTATCTTAAAATTTACTATGAAATGAATGAGGCTGAGCCGTTTTATTCTCATATAGATGGATATAAACATTTCATTAACAGTGAAAGATATGTTACCGCACCAACAAAACCTGTCTTTTTAAATTATATCAATTTTGCAAAGAGATTGTTTGATATAAAGAATAGCATCGAAGACAAAGATTTTAACGTTATAAAATTACAAAAGGAAGTTTTAAATGAAAAAGCCATGATTAATAAACCATGGCTTTTAAAAAAGATTGATGAAATTGAAAGTACTATTTGATCAGCATCATTCGCTTCACCTCTGTAAAATCACCCGCATTAATTCTGAAAAAATACACACCGCTCGCGAACTGTCCGCCGTTCCACTCAAATTCATACCTTCCTGTAGTCAGCTCGCTGTTTACCAGTGTACTGACTTCCCTGCCCGTTATGTCATACACCTTCAGCGAAACAAATCCCGCCCTCGGTATATCGAACTTTATCTTTGTCATCGGATTGAATGGATTAGGGTAGTTCTGGTAAAGCTCGTAAACTACCGGCTGTGAATTTGGCTCGATATTCGTTACTCCCGTCGTAAAATTCCACACAGATGAAAAAGGACCCTCTCCTATCCCGTTCTTTCCGCTCACTCTCCAGTAATATTTTGTGTTA
>CALGOI010000006.1 GCA_937959065.1 uncultured Ignavibacteriota bacterium
ATTTCCTCGACATTGGCGGTGAATCTACCCGCCCCGGTTCGGAAACGGTTTCCCTGGATGACGAACTCGAAAGAGTCATACCCGTCATCGAAGCATTAAAAGACAGGGTGAACATTCCCCTCTCAATTGACACATACAAGAGCACGGTCGCGGAGGAAGAATTAAAAGAAGGAGCTGTACTTGTAAACGACATTAGTGGATTCCGATTCGATAAGAAGATGAGTGAGGTTACAGCAAATCACAACGCTCCCTGCATACTGATGCATATAAAAGGTACACCAAAGGATATGCAAAAGGATCCGCAATATGATGATGTTGTCCGTGAAGTTTACGATTACCTTGCTGAGTCGGTAAAAATAGCCCGGCAAGCCGGAATTAAGCAGATCATAACAGATGTTGGTATTGGCTTCGGTAAGACGCTCGACCATAATCTGACTCTGATTAAAAACCTGGGAAAATTCAAAGAGTTGGGTTACCCAATATTGATGGGGTTATCGCGGAAAAGCTTTATGGATAAGATTCATCCGACTCCGGTCGAAGACAGGCTGGAAGGCACAATTGCCGCGAATACCGTAAGCATAGTAAATGGGGCGAACATAATACGTGTTCATGATGTTCTGTATAATAAGAGAGCTGCAAGGGTGGCTTATAAGTTAAAATGAGTTTATGAGTGAAAAATTACAAAAAATTGACCTTGAAATAGACGGGATGAGCTGCGGAAGTTGTGCGTCCAGCATCCAGACGTACCTCTCGAAAACAGATGGCGTAAAGAATGCGTCGGTAAACTACAATTCCGAGATCGCCAGCATAGAATATTCCCCAAAGACTATCTCAAGGGATAACATCAAGGATATCATAAACCGGCTTGGATACAATGTTATTGACAGCAATGACGAGGAATTAAAAGAACAGGAAAAGAAACTCGCTTTAAAAAAGCAACGAAATAAGATAATTGTTGCAATAATTCTTTCTCTCTCGGTCATGCTTATCAGTATGCAGGAGCATTTTGACTTTCTTCATTTAATTGCTATGCCGTTTGATACTGCGCTGATTGTATTAACTGTTCTAACTACGATTGTTGTTTTCTGGTGCGGAAGTAAATTCCTTCGTGGAGCATATACTGCCCTAAAATCCGGTACTTCCAATATGGACGTTCTGATTGTTCTCGGAGTCCTGTCATCGTATATATATAGTCTCGTAATTGCAGCAAACCATTTACTTGGATTGAATATCGTGGTCTTGAACAATTCGCACGAGGTTTACTTCGAGACAGCTGCCATGATAGTAATGTTCATCCTCATAGGTAACTATCTCGAATCTACCCTTAAAGCCCGAACACAGACCTCCATCAAGAAATTAAAGGGATTACAGGCAAAGACCGTTACGGTTATTCGTGACGGTAAGGAAATTGACGTACCTTTCGAGAAAGTTAAGCAGAATGATATTGTCATAATTAAATCCGGCGATAAGATTCCCGTAGACGGAGTTATTATTGAAGGCAATGGTGTACTCGATGAAAGCGCAATGACGGGTGAAAGTCTCCCGATCGAAAAAGGAAAAGGCGATAGTGTTCTAAGCGGCTCTATTCTAAAAAGCGGATTCATAAAGATAACCGCCGAACAAGTAGGGAAAAATACAATGCTCTCGAAGATCATCGATATGGTCAACGAAGCATCGAACTCTAAACCGCAAATACAGAGACTGGCGGACAGGATTTCCGCCGTATTTGTGCCGCTTGTGCTGATAATCGCAGCTGGTACATTCCTGGTGTGGTATTTCCTTATAGGCGTACCCTTCGGAAACGCACTAATTTATATGGTTGCCGTGCTGATTATAGCGTGTCCATGCGCTCTGGGACTTGCCTCCCCTATGGCTATAGTAATTGGCGTGGGCAGAGCAGCCGAAAACGGAATTTTATTTAATGATGTCGAAGCCATCGAGAAACTTAAAAAAGTAGATACTTTATGCTTCGATAAGACCGGTACACTTACCAGCGGAGAGATGAAAGTACGGAACATCAAACCTCTCAACGGTATCCCAAAAGAAGATCTGATGCGATATGTTTTCTCTGTAGAAAAACTATCCAATCACCCGATAGCAAATTCAATAAACTCTTTCTCCGTAGAAAATAATATCGAAGCAATGGATGCTTCAGGATTTCAGAATATAGATGGAAAAGGAGTGAAAGCTTCGGTCAACGGTAAAGAAGTATTAATAGGTAATACAACTTTACTGATTGATAATAATATTCCCACAGTTATCAACAATGACAGGGGTAACCTTTATGTGGGAGTCGGCGGTCAGCTGGCAGGAGTAATACAGTTCGAAGATACTATAAAACCGGAAGCACTCAGGGCAGTCAGGGAATTGCAGGGTGAGGGGTATGAATTAATTATGATATCCGGAGATAACGAGAAAAATACGCGAAAGATAGCTGATGAAGTAAGGATCGGTAACTATTACTACGATGTTTTACCTGATGAGAAACAAAAGATTGTTTCACTTCTTCAATCACAGGGTAAGAATGTTGCTATGATCGGAGACGGTATTAATGATGCTCCTTCCCTCGCTAAAGCCAACGTGGGAATAGCAATCGGTACAGGAACAGATATCGCCATTGATTCAGCAGATGTTATCCTGGTTAAGGGAAATCTTGAAAGCATCTACAAAGCCATCCAGCTGTCGTACAAAACAGTAAGAGTTATTAAGCAAAATATATTCTGGGCTTTCTTTTACAATACAGTCGCGATACCCGCTGCAGCAGGAGTACTTGCACCTGTTGGAATTATAATCAGCCCGGTAATGGCTGCAATGCTCATGGCATTCAGCGACGTCGTAACGGTCGTAGGAAATTCAATGAGATTAAAATATATGAAACTTAAATAACATCACCATGAAGACAATCACATTAACATTAACTTTTGTATTAGGAGCTTTTCTCATTAGCGGATGTAATGAGACTAAAGACACGATAGAAAATCAGGATCAGCAGACTCCTCAAACCGAACAAAACGAAATTAAATCTAATGATGAAATGACATCAAAAGAAAAATCAGTTGAGGATTCTAAAACAGATGGAGAAACCTCAGATAAAACACAAAAACTTAAAGTAGAAGATTCAAAGCTTGAATCGGTTTCATTTACAGTCCCGACTATTCACTGCTCCGGTTGTGAAAAGACCATTTCATCTAGCGTAAAAAAACTTAACGGAATCCAGGATGTAAAAGCGGATTTTGATACAAAGATAGTAAATGTAACATATGCAGGTGACAAGGTGACTAAAGAGGAAATTGCCAAAGCAATAGATGCAAGCGGCTTCAAATGCGAGATTAACAACTAAAAACCATGAACCAAGAGAAAGTTGACTTTGACAGTTTTGCTTCAGACTACGATAAGATCTTAGAGAAAGATCTTGAATTTTTCGGTGAAGAAAACTCTTATTTCGCAGAATATAAAATAAAAATAATTAAGGATACAATCCAAATTCAACCTGATAAAATTCTGGATTACGGTTGTGGTATTGGAAGAAATATAAAATTTTATGATCAGTTTTTCCCAGATACCAGAATATTTGGATGCGACATATCACAAAAAAGTCTTGAAATTGCGAGAAAATCAAATCCAAACGCTGAATTTTTTCTAATTAATGACGGAAATCTAGATAAATATTCAGGGCAGTTTGACATTATATCTATTTCTTGTGTTTACCACCATATTGAACCAAGACTTCGAAAAGATACCACTAACAAAATCTATTCTTTGCTTAAACCGGGAGGGTCTTTCTATATTTTTGAACACAATCCCAATAATCCCTTGACCCGTAAAATTGTAAAAGATTGCGTTTGGGACCAGGATGCGATCCTTTTGAAAGCCAAAGAATCTGCTAATTTGATGATGGATGCCGGTTTTAAGATTTCTAAGAAAAGATACACTATTTTCTTCCCTGCTTTTTTAAAGATCTTTAGACCAATGGAAAAATTTTTAGGGTTTATACCAATAGGAGGTCAATACTTTATGAAAGGTGAAAAATACTAGTTCTTTTTAATTTTTTTCAATTCCCTGCTATATTCTTTTTTGTATTCAACAATTTCCTTTATTGTCCTGATTATAACCGAAGGTCTTGCCCCTGTCGAAATACCATCTAAACGTGGTAGATGCATTACTCCAATTTCAGTTGAAGTATAGCCCAGCAGTTTAGCTTTTAACAAAATTTCTGCATCTATGAACGCATCGACTGAATTAATTTTAATTTTTTTAAAAAGATCAGACTTGAATAATTTAAAAGCACAGTCTATATCCCAATAATGTATGTCAAAAAGAAGGCGTAAAAGATAATTGTAACACAATGAAGTAAATTTACGGTAAAGCGAGTACTGCTTTCGTTTTCTATACCCCACAATTATGTCGGAATAAGGAAGCAGTGCGATAAACTTCTTCAATTCATCCAGATCAAACTGGTTATCTCCGTCGGAATAGAATACATAATCCATTTTAGCGCTAAGGAAACCATTCTTTAATTTGGCTCCGTATCCCATTTTTTTTTCGTGGTGTATTACTCTTACTTTTTTGTACTTTTCTGCCAATTCATCTGCTACTTCACCTGTCCTGTCCGGGCTTCCGTCTTCTATTATGATTATCTCATAATCCTTCAGCTTCATCGATTCGATCACTTCAACAGCCTTATCTACCACCTTAGCTATATTTCCTTCGTCATAATATGCGGGGAAAAACGCAGTAAGAGTTATATCGTGAAAATCTGCCATTCAGTTCAGGATTTGTAATTATTGTGAATGAACTCGTATGTATTACGAATGCCGTCTTTAATATCAGTATCCGGTGACCAGTCAAATGTTTTCTTTGCCAGTGAATTATCAAGTATACTCACAGGTACATCTATCCTTCTTCCGGTTGTATAGTTGACCTTCGCCCTGAGGGCCGATATTTCCTGAATAAGCTTAACAATGTCATCCAATGAATACCCGGTACCTGTACTCACATTAAATGTTTTAATGTCCGACTTAATAGATATTGATTTAGCAATTACTTCTACTGCATCTTTAATATAGATGTAATCCCTTGTAATACTTCCGTCACCCCAAATCTCTATAGGTTCATTATTCACCAATTTATAAATGAATACAGGAATAGCACCTTGCGCAGCCATTGGATTTTGCCTTTCACCATAAGGATTAGATAATCTGAATATATAATAATCCAGTCCGTATAGTTTGTAGTACATATACAGATATTTCTCTATTGTCCGCTTTATTATACCGTATGAGACTATTGGGTTAATTGGGTGGCTTTCCTTTACTGGTACTTCCTCGGGAATTCCATATACTGTCCCACCGGAAGATATAAAAACCAGTTTGTTTATTTTATTGTTTTTGCACTCATTCATCAATCTGAGAGATGAGATGAGGTTAGTTTCAGCATCATAGATAGGGTTTTCATTGGAATTTGACGGCAGTGTACTACTTACAAGATGAAAAACATAATCTATATCTTCCAACGACCGCTCTATATCCTTCTCGTTATTAAAATCCCCTTCTATTATTTTAATCTGATCGATTACATTGTCGAGATTCCTGGGTGAAAAATTCAGCTTATCGAAGATGGTAACATTAAATCCCCTGCCGAGTAGATTTTCGCAAAGATGCGACCCAATAAATCCACCGCCTCCATAAATTATGCAATTTCTTCCTGATCTGCTCATGCACTTATTTTTTTTCGAAAATATAAGCTCCAGCCCCTCTGGGATCCCAGAGTATCTGGTTAACAAATTTATAGTTTGCAGAATCATTTACCAGCAAATCTATGTTTACATCATTACCCCATTCAGGTCTATATCCGTAATGAGTATCCCAGATAATTATTGAGCCTGAAGGTGCATCCTGTAATGTCCCGGTTTGTATCGGTTTGAAATTTGTTATATTATCTTTGTATTGCTGTGAGAAAAAACTCAACATCGAGTGATTGGACAAGAATTCTTTATCATTAGCCTTAAAATTATTATCTATATACTCTGCGGCTTCTTTTATCTTCAAATTCTCAGGAGAAAGTTTTTTTGGTTCGAAATTAATAAATAAATATACCAGTGATAAAAGGATTAACACAACCGACATTTTGTTAAGGTATTTTGTTTTTGATTCCGACCAAAGCAATAAGGAAAGGATTAATATCGTAAGTATAAGAATAAATTTCGAATATTCCGATTCATCCCTTAACGTAAACCCGTCACTGGTATAAGATAGAAAGGCTAACACGAGCAGTGCTAATATTCCGGTTAGTAACAAGTAAGTTTTCCGGAAGCTTTTATCTGCAATGTTGTTCAAACCAATTGTCGCAAAAACTGAACATACAGGTGAAATGTGAAGCAGGTATCTCCAGTTACCGGGATTAGGGCCATCGTTAAACATAGTCATCAGCTGAACTGCAAAAACAGAAATAAACATTACATAGAGGAGGAAATATTTGGAAATGTAATTTTTATAATCACCGGGTTTTTCCAAGAATCCGAAAAATCCAGAGAGGAACATAGTCAATGCAACGGGTCCAACAATGAATATATAAACTTTGAAATAATGCATAAAGCCTTGTGATTTATAGGTCAGACCTGCCACTTTTTTCATTTCCGTAAGTACATATAATATATCACCCGAATGTATAAAACCAAGTAGATTATAGACGAATGGAAAGACAAACAACATTGCTGCCGCAAGGAACTCCCTTTTCCTTATAAAAATTATTGATAGAACAATAAGAACTATTGCTATCTCCTGTCTAACTGTGAAAATATAACCGCACAAAAGTGAACTCAATATATACTGCCTCTTTTCGTAAAGCGTCAGAAAGCCAACAACACATAATGCAGTGAATATCTCGGAATAGGACCTGAAAGAAAGATCAAAGAATAATGGTTGGGATGCAAGGATGAGAGCACCGAAATATGCGTAGTTAATCTTATACGCTTTGATTAACAGATATGTCATATAAACAGTTAAAGATGCAATTAATGAATTTACAATTAATACAGTCTCATAGCTTATTAGAGCAGGCAGGACCATAAAAATCTTATACCCGGGTTTTGGGTTATTCCCAAGTATTACCCATGGGTCATTCCAAAATTGAAGCATATTAAGATACTGAGCTATCTCATCATCCTGGTAAAAACCAACCGAATACCTACTTGAAATAAAATAAACAATTGTGAGTACTGGAATAATCCACCAAAAATATTTCTCAATAACGTTATTCAGATCCGTTACTTTTTCCTCTACTTTTGGCTTTTTGGATAAAGGTTTCTTTTTTGAGGTTTTATTCATAAGTAGCTAATATATTTATAACCATTTTAAAATAAAATTGAATAATCCAAATAAAAAAGGTCTCCCAACAGAAGACCTTTTAAAATGAAATTATCAGAAAATTATATTATTTAACTAAAATCATCTTCTTTGTCTCAGAATAGTTATTAGATTTTAAAATATAGAAATATATGCCGCTATTTAGTTCATTTGCATTAAATTCATATTCGTACGTTCCGGCTTGAAGATCTTTTTCCACTAATGTAACGATTTCCTTTCCTAATAAATTATATATTTTCAAGGATACTTGATCGGCTTTAGGTATGTCAAATCTAATCTTTGTTGAAGGGTTAAAAGGGTTAGGAAAATTTTGATAAAGCATATAATCATCAGGAAATTGAGATACTGGATTTGTAATACCGGTAACACCATCATAATACAATATACTTCCATTAGCACCAACAGCCCATCCATTTTCATCATCGAAGAAGTTCAATCCATAAAAATTTACTGCAAGAGGTATATTTTCCTGTAACCAGGTCGCACCTCCATCAACAGTTTTTATAATCAACCCCCCTTCTCCCACTATCCATCCTGTATTAGAGTTTGCAAATGAGACAGCTCGCCAAACAGTAAAAAAATTTCCATTAGGAAATAACT
This sequence comes from uncultured Ignavibacteriota bacterium, assembly GCA_937959065.1. Taxonomy (GTDB): domain Bacteria; phylum Bacteroidota; class Ignavibacteria; order Tepidaquicellales; family Tepidaquicellaceae; genus JAEYVS01. Next base: position 7,965 of record CALGOI010000006.1, read on the forward strand.
GAGAAGTCCAGGAATTACCTCCATTGGTGGTTTTGATAATGGAATTGAAATTACCAACCGCCCATCCGGTATTTTCATTAATAAAATTAAGTCCGTAAAAATTAGAAGCCGCGGGATTAGATTGTTCAAACCAGGACTCACCTCCATCAGTAGATTTGTAAGTCTTTCCGCTAGCAACACCTATCCATCCTGTCAATAAATTTATAAATTGCGTGGAATAGATATTTGCAGGACTGGGCTTTTGAACCCAAGTTGACCCACCATTAGTTGTCTTTCTAATTCCTCCCGAGCCTCCACACCAACCTAAATCACTATTAATAAAGTAAACAGAAGTCAATTCGGAAGAAGTACCACTTGCCTGTGATATCCATGTTAGTCCTGAATTCGTGGTTTTTAATATTCTCCCTGCACTACCGGTTACATACCCTATTTGTGAGCTTGGAAAATGTACACTGCTTAGATTATTACTAACTCCGCTGTTTTGAAGAGTCCAATTTGCACCTTTGTTGGTAGTTCTGACAATAGTACCTTGACTTCCTACCGTCCATCCTGTTTGCAAAGTTGGAAAGTGAGTTGAGTTTAGATTTGCATTAGTTACTCCACTTCCGGAAGATGAGTAAGCTACCCAATTATCACCGCCATTTGTTGTCCTAATAAGTTTTCCCCCAAATCCAGCAATCCATCCGGTCTGTGAATTAATAAAATCAACTGATCTGAGCACAGTTGAGAACTTCCCTGCGGGATTAGTTTGAGCGTCCCAATTTAATCCCCCATTTGTTGTTTTAATAATTGAATTATAATCTCCAATAGCCCATCCTGTATTCGAATTCAAAAAATCCATAGAAAAAAACGTTGGTGGTGCCGGGTTTGGTTGCTCAAACCAATTTTCACCACCGTTTGTTGACTTAAAAATCTTTCCAAACCTCACACCTGCCCAGCCAGTATTATCATCAACAAACTCAACTGAATAGACCCAATCTTCAAAAAGCTTTTGAGTCCATGTTGTTCCTCCATTTGTAGTTTTAGATAATCCAAAATCACCAGAAACAAAACCGGTACTAGGGTTTAGAAATCTTACATAAAAAATATGATCTGATGTCCCGCTGGTCTGAGAAAGCCAGGTTGAACCCCCATTTGTAGTTTTTCGTATTGTTCCGTTATGTCCAACCGTCCATCCAGTCTGTTCATTTATAAAATATACATGATGCAACAAAACTGAAGTACCGCTGCTTTGCATTGACCAGCTATTTCCTCCATTCACTGTCTTAATTATAGCTCCATTTGATCCTACTGCCCAACCCGTGGATTCATTTGGGAAATACATTCCCCACAAATAATTCGTGGTAGTGCTTATACTAGATGTGATTAACCAAGACAAGCCACTATTTGTAGTTTTATATACCTTACCACCTTCTCCTGCTATATACCCGGTAGTAGAATTAACAAATAAAACTCTTAGTAAGTCTGAATTGAAAATACTTCCTGAGGATCCGGCATTTTGAATAACCCAACCGGATTGAGGATAAACAATAGATGAATAAACTAGAAGAAATACAAAGATTGCGGTAGATAAATAGGTTTTCATTTTTCCACCCCTAATTAATTTTGATAAAATTTGCTGGGAGCTAATTCAATTTAATAAATTAGTTTATAAAAGCAAATCAAAATTTTATTAGTTAATATAACAAAACTTAATCGTAAATTGATAATTTAAGTATATTAGACATAATTAAGATATCTCCCTTCCAATTTATCTTTAATAACCACTTCTTTAGTGTTATATTTGCATTTATTTATAATTATGAGATATCTGCTCCTCGGAGATTCGGTACAAATAATAGAGCTTAATGAGACCATAAAACAGGTGGCTCCGACGAATATTAGCGTTCTTATCACAGGCGAGAGCGGCACGGGTAAGGAAGTAGCCGCTAACGCCATATACAAACTAAGCACAAGAAAGGATAACCCGCTGATAACCGTTAATTGCGGCGCTATACCGGAAGGTATCATCGAGAGTGAACTCTTTGGGCACGAAAAAGGTGCCTTTACAGGCGCGACCGACAGCCGCCAGGGTTATTTTGAAATGGCTGACAAGGGTACCATCTTTCTCGATGAGATTGGGGAAATGCCATTATTGACACAGGTGAAGTTACTCCGTGTTCTCGAATCAGGTGAATTCATGCGCGTTGGGGGCTCAAAGAAAGTTAAAGTTGACGTACGTGTCATAGCGGCTACTAATAAGGATTTGGCAAAAGAAGTAATGGACAAGAACTTCCGTGAAGATCTGTTCTTTAGATTGAAATCCATCAACCTAAACATTCCTCCACTCAGAGAGAGAAAGGGTGATATAAAGATACTGTTCGACCATTTTGTGGATTCTTTCTGTAAATACAACAAAATTATCTTTCACGGAATCGATAATGATGCTATGGATTATCTTTTGAATTATCACTGGCCGGGTAACGCGCGCGAACTAAAAAACTTCGTCGAAAGCATTATCGTACTTCATCCGGATAAAACTCTTTCTCTTGATGAGGTCAGACGGCATTTACAGCCGGTTAAGGAGACCATCTCCACTCTGCCGGTACTTATGGAAGAGAAGAAATCTGACTTTGGTGACTTACGCAGTAAGGAGATAGTTCTGCGTGCATTAGCCGAGATCAAATCAGACATACTCGACCTGAAAAATTACATTTATCATATTGAAACAAGGAAGTCCGATAAAGCAAAAGACGGCGATTTCATTATCCCCCGTGATCAGATGACATCCATGGATTTCGACGAAATTGAAAAGGAAGTATTAATATATTTATTAAAACAAAATAAGTGGAACGTTAACAAGGTTGCGAGCTCCCTCGACCAGTCCACACGAAATATTTACCGGAAAATCAGCAAATACAACATACGGCAGGAAGAAGATGAAAACGATTAATTACATATTACTGGTACTTGTCTCTATGACATTTTTGAGCTGTAACTACGGCTTTCGTGGGAAAAACCCTCCTGAAGGTATAAACAAGCTCTATGTTCCTCTATTTGAGAATACAAGCGGTTTCGCTGAAGCCGATATCCGTGAAAATTTTACCGAGACCCTTAAGAATAAGATAGTCTCCGATAACACTTTCCTTCTCGACGATAAGGAGACTGCTGACGGCAGTTTGATCTGCAATATATCAAATGTCACCGATGAGCCGCTGGTAATAACAGGCAACGAAACGGTCACAAAAAGAAAATTGACGATCACTGTGTATGCTGATTTTCAAAATCTTAAGACCGGCAAGCGTATCTGGGAGAAAAATTTTGTAAATTTCGGTGAGTACAACTCCCCCGCAGGCGGTTTCTCTGAGAGAGCCGCAGGTGTTAATGAAGCTATCAACAAAATCACCGAAGATATTTTAAATGACCTTACATCCAATTGGTAATATAATTTTTAAATGACAATAGAAGAAATAGTTTTAATAGTATACAATTTTGCGTTGATAATATTATTCCTCTTTGGCTGTCATGGATATTCCATGATTTACTACTATATGCGCACTTTCAGGAAAAGAACTGAAGATCTTACACTGGAAGAGCTTATAATGGAAGAATTCCCCGTTGTCACTATACAGCTTCCTATGTTCAATGAGAGGTATGTGTCGACCCGTCTAATTGATAGCTGTATTCGCATCGATTATCCAAAAGATAAGCTTGAGTTCCAGGTCCTTGACGATTCTACCGATGACACGACCGATATTATTCTAGAACACATCAAAAAATATCTCGAACAGGGTTATGACATTAAAGTCCTTCACCGTACCGACCGTACCGGATATAAAGCCGGAGCGCTAAAGGAAGGTTTAAAAACAGCCCGCGGTGAGTTTGTTGCGATATTCGATGCGGACTTTATCCCGCGTAAGAAATTCTTGTTACGAACTCTCCCTTATTTCTATAAAAACGAAAGACTGGGACTCGTTCAAACACGCTGGGAACACCTAAACCGTGAATATTCTCTCATTACTAGAACACAGGCGATGGCTCTCGACGGACACTTCGTCATTGAGCAGGCGGTACGTAACCGCGCCGGGTTCTCTATTAATTTTAACGGCACCGCAGGAATGTGGCGTAAGGAGTGCATATTCGATGCGGGTAATTGGGAAGCAGATACGCTGACCGAAGACCTCGACCTCTCTTATCGTGCCCAAATGAGAGGATGGCAGTTTAAATACCTTATTAATTTCACTTCGCCGGCAGAGCTCCCCGCAGAAATAAACTCACTTAAATCGCAACAATTTCGCTGGACTAAAGGCGCTATCGAAACCGCAAAAAAGATATTCCCGAGAGTACTGAAATCTAAAATGCCTTTCAGGGAAAAAGTGCA
>CALGOI010000007.1 GCA_937959065.1 uncultured Ignavibacteriota bacterium
TGACATGCTCTAACTGGGAGAAGATCTGGCTTAACGAGGTATTCGCAGTTTACGGAGAAGCTTTGTATCAGGAAAGAATAAATGGTAAAATAGCATACGATGATTTCATTCAATCCAATATGGGAAGAGCAAAAAATGCCACCGGAACCATATATGTTCAAAATATTAACTCCATAGCTGAAATATTCGATGCAGACAGGACTTATGCAAAAGGCGGGATTGTTGTCCATATGTTAAGAGGCGTTATGGGTGACGATGATTTTTTTGAGTTTCTAAAAAGATATATGGCAGATACTTCACTGGCGTATAAATCTGCGACGACTACCGATCTGCAATTAATTGCTGAAAAGGTCAGCGGAAAATCTCTTGGGTATTTCTTTAATGAATGGATATACGGTGAGAACTATCCACGATACATTGTAGACTGGAATTACAATCAATTACAGGGGTCACAATACAACCTATCTATAACAATAAGCCAGCATTTAAACACATCCCCGACATATTTTACGATGCCGATTACAATGAAGATTGGTACTTCATCGGGGGATACTATACTTACAGTGTTCAATAATGCTTCACCCCAGACATTTAATTTCGTGGTTACAGGAAAACCGATTACAATGAATTTTGATCCGGATAATTACATTATGAAAGAAGTCCCAGGTAATGCCTATAATACTCCGGTGTTTTATTCACTTGAACAAAACTACCCAAATCCATTTAATCCGACAACAACAATTAATTACGAACTCGGTAACGTTTCCGATGTGAAACTAACCGTATTTGATATTACAGGAAGAGAGATTACAAAGCTGGTAAACAACCGTCAGATAGAAGGAAGATATACCGTTGAGTTTAGTAGTACTGGACTATCTTCGGGTGTATATTTTTATAAACTCGAAGCAATAAATGCCATACCCGGCTTAGTTGAAGACTTTACATCAGTCAAAAAAATGGTTATTATAAAATAGTATGGTAACAGCTAAGATAATAGTAAAAGGCCTTGTACAGGGAGTCGGCTACAGATACTTCTGCTATCAAAAAGCTATTGAGTATGGATTATCAGGTTACGCAAAGAATTTGTTTAATGGAGACGTGGAACTAGTAGTAGAAGGAGATAAGAACCTGATACAGGATTTCATGAAAGAACTTAAAATAGGCCCAAGCCGGTCTCAAGTAACATTGATAAATGTGGATTTCTATGAATACCAAAACAAGTACAAAGAGTTTAGAATGTATTGAAAATATTAACTTTATACTTGTTTATAAAAAAAATATCCTATATTATTAACCAACCAAAATCGAGCCGATAGACAAGATTTATACGATTTTAAAACTGAAAACAGATCACAGATGAGACAAATCCTCTTTTTTGCCCTGGTATCAATCATAATATCAATTTCATCAATATCATACTCACAAAGTGATAAGGTTTATAATTTTCTTAATCTAGACGTAGATGCACGTTCATCCAGCCTGGCCGGCAGCGTAATTACCGCTGAAAACGAATTAAGTTCGGTATTCTATAATCCAGCAGGAATTTCAACTTTACAAGAAACCAAGGTCTCTGTAGGATTCTTCAAATATCTCCTGGACATAAACGCAGGTAACGCAGCCTTTGGGATGAAATATAAAGACAAGGGATATGTTGCAGCAGGATTGAGATACGTGAATTACGGAAGTTTCAAGAAGTTTGATGAAGGGTATAATGAAGTTGGGACATTCTCAGCCAATGATCTGGCATTAACAATGGCTTATTCAAATTACTTCTCGGATAATTTCAGTTACGGAGTAGGTTTTAGTTTAATCTATTCCAGTATTGATGAATATAATTCGGCAGCTGTTGCGACAGATTGGGGTTTGCTATACCGTTTCCCTAACCTTCAAATGAGTGTAGGCGCGAGTCTTCTTAATCTCGGTACACAATTATCAAGTTATAACGAAAGCAAAGAAAACCTTCCTGTAAATCTAAAGATCGGAATTAGTAAATCTCTCGAATATCTTCCATTGACATTCAATCTTGCTTTCAACAATCTTATACAGGATACGGATGAATTTTTCGACAGGTTTAAATATGTTACTGTCGGTGGTGATTTCAGATTTAATGAATATTTTAATCTGAGAATAGGGTATAATAATCAATTGAGGCAGGATTTAAAAACGGGAAGCACAACCGGACTTGGGGGTTTCTCCGCCGGGATGGGATTCCGCTTGATGCAAAAATATACTCTGGACTACGCTTTTAATTCACTTGGACAGGTAGGCGCGACTCATAGAATTAATGTAGGTTTTAATCTTTAGAACAAATCGATTTTAACACCGGTTTTCCTAATCTGTTCGGATAGTTTTTTAATCTCTTCTAATGTTTTATTTATGTTTTTGTATAGCTGATCGTCATAGATTATCTGATTTGCTGTTCCATCCTTGGTCTTAACATCTGTCACCAATCCATTTAGATTACTAATCAAACTGTCAATCTTTCCGGTCATATTCTGAATCTCAACAAATGTTCTCTTGAATTCAGGGCTTGTCTCGTCTACTAGCTCACTAACATTAGTTACGGTTTTATCGACTTTTGATGTAATGCTATTAATCGATGTTCTGTTTTCGGAAACAAGGGAGTTAAGGTTTCTAGATGTAACTTCGAAATTCGACATCGTGCTCTTAAGGTCCATTTTAAGCTGGCCGTCTCCAACTATTTCATTCACATTCACAAGCACATCCTGTAATTTATCCGAGTTATTCTGGAATTTACCCAGTAATGTATCAACCTGGCCTGTCAATCCACCAAGCTGCTTCATAATAGCATTAATATCACCGCTCGAACTTCCTGAAAGAGGCTCTGAAAGATCTACAGCAATATCCCCTTTACCCGGGTCAATGTATAACTGCTTACCACCGGTAAATGAAGTCATTGCAACTTCAATAGAATACCCCGATTTCAATATTACTTCTTTATCTAACGTAAAAACGATCTTAACGGAATCCCCGACAAGACTCATGGTCTCAACATCACCTTTTCGTACACCTTTAACTGTAACAGGGTCACCTTCATTTAATCCGCCTACGCTGCCCTGGAAATAAACTGTAACAATATTTCTTCCGGCACCGATCACAAATCCCTTTGTCCAAAAAACAGTTGCCAGTACAATAACTATAGCAATCGTAACAAATATACCTACTTTTATTTGTGAATGTTGTCGTGCCATTTATCCTTGTTTGGAAATTTCTAGAACTTTGTATTCGTTTTTACCTTCGGGTGCTTCAACAATTGCAACTTCATTTACTTTTTTACCTAGTAATGCCTGTCCTATTGGGGAAGTTATTGATATCTTATCCTGCTCAAAATCCGCTTCCTCAGGAGATACCATTTTAAAAGTAACCTCTTCCTTGTAGCTTACATCGAGAACTTTTACTATCGATAATATATAAACCTCATTATCAGGAATATCATGCGGTTCGAGTACTTTTACTCTGGAAAGAAGATTCTCAAGTTTGCTTATTTTCATTTCCAGGTGGGATTGCTCCTCTTTTGCTGCGTCATATTCAGCATTTTCACTAAGGTCACCATGTGACCTTGCTTCCGCAATCCTTTCGGCTACTTCCTTTCTGGCATTCAATCTCAGATCCCTGAGTTTCTCTTCGAGTTCTGATAATCTTTGTTTTGTCAGATAAACTGTTCCTTGTGACATCGTAATTTAATTTACTTAGTTTTTATTTCTTAGATGTTTTATTAACTAATATCATATGTCCTAATTTATCTCTTTTAGTTGAGAGATAAACTTCATTCTCCGGGTTGGAGGGTACTTCAATCGGCACTCTCTCTACAATATCAAGGCCGTATCCTTTCAAACCAATTACTTTTTTAGGATTATTGGTTAAAAGCTTTATTTTACGTACACCTAAGTCATAAAGTATCTGTGCTCCAATACCATAATCTCTGAGGTCAGGTTTAAATCCTAATTCAATATTCGCTTCTACTGTGTCTCTACCCTCGTCCTGCAGCTTATAGGCTTTAAGTTTATTAGACAGCCCGATACCTCTTCCTTCCTGCCTCATATAAAGTAACACACCATTACCTTCATTCTCAATAATCTGAAGTGATTTCTCCAGCTGCTCACCGCAATCGCACCGTAAAGAATGGAACAGATCACCGGTTAAGCACTCAGAATGAACCCTAACTAGTATGGGTTTTTTAGGATCGATTTTTCCTTTGATTAGGGCTATATGTTCCTTAGCATCAACCGTACTTCTATATAAAGCAGCCTTGAATTTACCTATCCGGGTAGGTAGTTTGGTTTCAACAATCTTTTC
>CALGOI010000008.1 GCA_937959065.1 uncultured Ignavibacteriota bacterium
ACCGAGACGGAAGCAAAAGAAAAAGGGATTGAAGTTGAGATAGCTAAATTCCCGTGGGCGGCGTCAGGAAGAGCAGGAACACTTGGAAGGACAGACGGTCTGACGAAGTTGATCGTAGAACCGAAGACGGAGAGGGTTCTTGGAGTTGGTATCGCAGGACCGGGAGCGGGAGAGCTGATTGCGGAGGGGGTTTTAGCGGTAGAAATGGCAGCGACGCTAAAGGATGTGAAGATGTCTATTCATCCTCATCCGACATTATCGGAGACTGTGATGGAGGCGGCGGAGGTGTTCTTTGGCGAGAGCACGCATTTTTATAAGCCGAAGAGGAAGTAGTCAGCAACGAATTATCACTAATTTACTTTGATTATATTATGCATTCCCAAGCCGGGGCTTGGGAATGAGTGTGGAAAATAGATTTGCTACAGAGGCACAGAGTTCACAGAGAATGGATAATTAGTTTGTTACAACGATTTTTTTAAGAGCTGTCCGGGAGGATGGCTTTTTTTGTTTGGCGAAAAATTCTCGTGCACAGGCATTATACCGAAAGGGCAATACTTTTCGTAGGATAATATGTGGTCTGGATCCCCGCGGTCAAAGCGTCCGGGGGATGACAAAATGGGTAAGCATCCGGAAGAGTGCTTTTTGTTTTGTGTTAGCGTGACTTTCCTGGCTTCCGTCATTATTTTGAGAAAATATGATTTATTTTTGGTAATTTTGGTGGTATTCATTCCATTGCATTCTGCATTGGGAGTCAAAAAAACTAAAAAGAAGCAAAAATGACAAACACACCCATTTTATCATCCCTATCCAGAAAGACACGGATGATGTTATTATTATTTTTAACAAGTTCATTTATACTGGCAGGATGTGGTAAAAAAGACGAAGCTCCAAAAACCGAGAACAAAAATCAAACGGAGAATAAAACTTCAGACAACCAATCCTCAGGCAAAAAGAAGGAAATCAAAAAGTCTGAGAAGCCAAAAGAAGACGTTACAATGGAAGCCCCTGAGGAATGGACATCGCTTGCGACTTCAGATGGAAAAGTAACATTTTATCTGCCATCAGAATGGACAGTAGAAGAGAATTCACCTACAAGATTTTCTACATTAAGCGAGGACAAAACCATGGGGACTGTACTAGTTGTTTTTCCAAACAATCAAATCAGTTCCGAAGAACTACTTGAAGCAGCTTTGGGTGATTTCGATTACGAGCCGGATGGGGAAGCAAACGAGATACAGGTAGGAAACATTGAAGGTTTTATTACTGCAGCAAGGGGGAACATAAACGGTCAAGACATGATGATGTATATTATGTCTGCAATTGAAGCTGACGGCTCCGGAAATTACGTGATATATATTTACACACCAACGGATCAATTTGAAGCAAACAGCGAAACGATGACTAATATTTTATATAGTATCGGGTTTAATTAAAAAGGGTTTGTAAATAAGGACCAATTTTAAAAGCATCCGAAAGGGTGCTTTTTGTTTTTAGATTAAAAACATTTATACCACGAATTTTCACAAAATTTAATTATGTGTTTTTGTATTTCTTACTTTCTCAAGCCGGGGCTTGGGAAAGAGAGTGGGAGGATAGTCTATAGTTTGTATTTCTAAACCCCTCTGACATGACTACTGCTCGTTCCTCGCAGGTCATGTCTTCTCCCCTTTGTACAAAGGGGAGATCACAAAAGAATTTGCTACAGAGGCACAGAGAGCATAGAGAAAAAACTTTTCATTAGTTTTTGGAATTGTCTTTAACCCCTCTGTCGTTTTTTCACCTCACCCCGCCTTCGGCACCCCTCTTCCCAAAGGGACAGGCCTTATAAAGGAGAAGGGAAGACTATATGTTATTGTGTCTATCTCCTACCGGCTTGGAGAGCAAGTTGCCGCGTCCTAAGGGTTTAGACCGAATGATTATTTTATAAGCAAGCCAACGCTAAAGCGGGACTAATTGTCATAGAGAATGCTATTTTATAATCATCCGTCGATATAGCGGGACGAATTGTCATAGAGAATGCTATTTAACAAGCAGCATTTTTTTTGTTTCGTAGAAGGAGCCGGCGGTTAGTTTGTAGTAATAGACACCGCTGGAGAGGTTGTCTCCGCTGAAGGAGACGGAGTATGTTCCAGCCTGCAGTTGACTATTGACCAACTCGGTAACTTTTACACCAAGAGAGTTATAGACAGAGAGGTTTACAACCCCCCTTGTATTCCCCACTTTGTTCAAAGGGGGGATGTGAAATTCTATTTGTGTAACAGGATTAAAAGGGTTCGGGTAATTTTGTTTTAGGGAGTATCCTTCAGCAATATTGTTGGGGTCAGAGATGGAAGTAATCGTACCTCCATTTGTTGTTTTAAGAATTTTACCGCTCCAAGAGCAGGCAAGTCCTTCGATAGGAGAAGTAAATGCTATTCCGTAAATAAATTCATTTAAAGGAGTCTGCTGTATGGTCCAGTTATCTCCGGCATTAGTTGTCTTGAGTACAACACCGTGATCGCCTCCAACGTAGCCGGTATCCGGTGTCGGGAAGCTGAGAGAGAACAGGGCTTCGGTCGTACCGGTAGTCAGCATAGTCCAGTTAGCCCCGGCGTTAGTTGTTTTGCGAACGCGTCCGACATCAGCAATAAGGTAACCGGTATTTTCATCAGTAAATTTTATATCACGGAAGAACTCAACGGGTGGAATAACGCCGACGTCGAGCGGGAACCAGGACGAACCTGCGTTTGTGGTTTTAAGAACGACCGGCGCGCCGCTGACGTAACCCGTGTTCTCGTTTACGAAGAAAGGTTCATAAAGCTGTGTGTTACTTCCGGAATTAAGAGTATTCCAGTTAGTTCCACCGTTAGTTGTTTTGTAAATCTTTCCACCGCTGCCGCAGCAGTAACCAGTCATGGAATTAATGAATTCGAGTCCCCAAAGCTGGGTAGTCGTATCGGAGGTGGGCTGCCGAACCCAGTTAAGCCCCCCGTTGGTTGTTTTTAATATAATGCCGAAATTGCCGCTCATAAAGACTGTATCGGGGTGAAGAATTTCGATTGCCATAAAGCGAGTGCTTGTGTAACCCGAATTTTGCGCAATCCAGTTAAGTCCGCCATTGGTGGTCTTGTAGATATTCATAGTTGAGCCGTTGTAAAGGGTGCTTACGGTATATCCGGTATTTGAGTCATAGAATGCGATCTCATGCAATGACTGTGCTGGATTAAGGGAGAGAACCTGCTGCCATTGGGAGAATGAGTTGGAATAGGTTATCAAAAGAAAGATGAGGAGTAAAGTCTTTTTCATAAGGTGAAATTAGTTATTGATTTATGTTAAAATATAAGGAAATTTTGGGAAAAGATTTATGCCACTAATTAGCACAAATTTGGACGAATAGATTTACCACAAAAGAATCTGCCACAGAGGTACAGAGGATACAGAGAGTATAATCTTTTAGGAGTGACATTGCCTTACGACTACTACCTCACCCCGCCTTCGGCACCCCTCTCTCCCAAGTGGCAGGCCTTATAAAGGAGAGGGGAAACTATATGTAATTGTATCGCCTGACGGCGTGGAGAGGAAGTTGCCACGTCCTGAGAGTTTAGACCGAATGATTATTTTCATTCGTGGGAAGTGTGTGGTCTGGGTCCCCCGGTCAAGGCGTCCGGGGGATGACAATTTTTTAGAAGTTACTGAGGTCTCTGCCGAAGATGGAGGTCATAATCCAGTCGAACAGGACGTGGATCTTATTGCGGAGGCCGACGAGTTTAGTGATGTAGGCACTTCTCCAGAAAATCCAGGTATTAAAACCGGAGCCCTTGAACTGGGGTGTATCGGCAAGAGCTTTATTGCTTCCGATGTATGCCAGCATTCCAAGGTCTTTATAGTGAAATGGTTTTGACTCTTTTCCTTTTGCTATTTTATTAAGGTACTTAGCGATAAAATATCCTTCACGCTGTGCGACCTGCGCTGTCGCGGGGAGGGGTTGATCTTTAATTTCGGAGCAGTCCCCTACGGCGAAGATGCCATCGTAACCCGGAACGCGGAAGTAATTATCAGTGATTATCTTTCCTCTTTTGTCTTTTTCAAAAGGTGTTTCTTTAACAAATGTCAAAGGCGCGTTACCGGCAGCCCATATCAACATGGAGTATTGTACTTTTGTTCCGTCCTTCATAACGACATAATCCTTTTCAACTTCAGTAACCATAGAATTCATTTTAAGATCAATCTTAGCTCGGTTGAAGACTTTCATCGCGTAATCGCTGAGTTTTTTATCGAAAGAGCTAAGAATTTTTTCGGCTGCATCGACGAGGATTATTTCAGTGTATTTCAGGAGTTCAGGATATTTCTTTTTGATATCTTCCTGCAGAAGGTCATGGAGCTCGGCCGCGAACTCTACCCCTGTGGGACCTCCACCGCATATAACAAAGCGGAGCTTATCGCGTATCTCATCTTCGGACAGCCCGGGGAGGTTAGCGTCTTCGAAGCAGTCGATTATCTTAACGCGGATACGGCGAGCGTCACTGAGTTCGCGTAAGTAATAAGCGTATTTCTTTACGTTATCTATTCCGAAGGTGTTGGTTATTTCTCCTACCCCTATGACCAGGTAGTCAAAATCGTATTCGAATTCCTCGCCGGAGTCTTTATATATGCATTTTACTTTCTTGTTATCTTAATCGATGCTGGTACATTCACTCATAAAGAAGCTTATCTTACGGAGGGAGCGA
>CALGOI010000009.1 GCA_937959065.1 uncultured Ignavibacteriota bacterium
TGTCCATTTTCACTTAATAAAATAGCCAGCGTTGTGCCCCAACCACCGGCACCCAGTACTGAAATATTCATTCCGGAAAATTATGGTTTTGAAAGAGGAGTCTTGATCTTTAAGATCCGTATCAGCCACAGGTTCTTAAACTGGTTCTCATCTCCATACAGCAGACGTTTGATATTCGACCTGTGATTGTATATGATTAGTACTGATACAGCTATGCTGAAAATAATAAGTGTATTATAACCGTACGTGTTTACGTGGAAAAAATTCTCCCTGACAAACATTATCAGCGGGAAGAATATTGCCGCTATTATCGAACCAAGGGATACATAACCCGATGACAATAAGATCAAAGCAAATACTCCCAGCGCTAAAAGTACATCTATCGGTGCCAGTGATATAAATACTCCCAGCCCCGTATTGATGCCCTTTCCGCCCCGGAAATTAACAAATATGGAGAATGTATGCCCTAACACTGCGCAGCATCCTGCCATGATCTTAACTAATGTAATATCTTCAAATGGAGTGTGATTACTGAAAGGAAGCACATCGTAAAAAAACGTAGATACCAGCAGCACGACTACCAGCCCTTTGGCTATATCGAGAATCTGCACGAGGAGTCCCAGCGGTAAACCGAGAGTCCTTATGGCGTTTGTTGAGCCAAGATTCCCGCTGCCGAAATTCCTGATATCTATTCCTTTGAATATTTTCCCCACTATGAGGGCAAATGGAATAGATCCTATCAAATAGCTAACTATTAATAATATGCCAAATGTCATGAGCGTGCTTGTTTTTAATCAACTTAGTAATTTAAACAAAAAATATCAAAAAAACATTCACCAACAAAATAACTATTTGTTATTTTTTGGTTAATTCAGCTTTTGTTTTCAGGATATTGTTTGCCAGAGTTTCGTTGAAATAAAAAACCTGGTTATTGCCCGAAACTTGCAGCATATAATTAGTACTTAATGTATCCCCTGTTCTAAGAAAGTTAAGCTCTGTCGCGTTTCCATTCCAGTTTATCTTCACCTTATCGGTAAATTGTGTTCCCGGTCCTAAAATTGTGTCCTTAAATGTCTGAGTATTGAAATCCTGTAGAACACTTAGTACCTGCGTTACTGCAACTGAATCAGCAGGAGCTCCGTCTACCAGATATTTACCCGTCTCATCTTTAGTTACCGTGTATGAACCATTACTGGTATTATATTCTATCGAGTTGATGCTTCCTGACGGTATTGAAAGGATCTTCAGGTCCCTCCATGATTCAAGAGAAGGTCTTACAAAGTTATTCCTCAGAAAATTTTTCGCTAAGTATATATCATCGCTGTCGGGTGTCTTTATATATGTCTGGTTTGGCGCTTCAGGAGCCTTCCCAATTTCAAATGTCCCGGTCAGGTTACCGCCCTGGTATACTGACAATGTTACTTTTGATTCGTCATCGAGACCGAATTGCTTTTTATTATCGGGATTTTTTGAAACTACACTCAACACCTGATAATTCTTGAGA
>CALGOI010000010.1 GCA_937959065.1 uncultured Ignavibacteriota bacterium
TTCCTCGCAAACCACTTCCGGGAGTAACAAAATCGGTCACAATACCGGCCTGATTTCGCTGAACAACCTTTCCGCTTGATGTATTAGAAATAAAGTATCTTTTACTGACAGAGTCATACGCAACGCTTTCCGGTGTGCTGTATTGAGCTGTCGAAATGTTCGTCAGAAAGAGTAAAAGAACAAACAAAAACAAAGTAGAATTTTTTAACATGTGAGTAATTTAGAATTATTTATGAAACTTCCTGTTTTGCTTTTTTTAGATTTCTCACCCATCCGGTGTACTTAGTCCGCCTGATTGGAGTTCCCTCGAATATCCTGTTGAATTCATCCTCCGTCAGTTCCAGCTGTTCATCGTATGTTTTATTAATTACGTCAGGACGGGGATAGAAGTTATCGTCCTCAGTAAAAACTTTCCTACCGTTATACGGACACACATCCTGGCAGATATCACACCCGAATATCCACCCGTTCAGATCGATTTCATCCGGTATATCACCCCTGTTCTCTATAGTCTGATATGAAATACAAAGATTCGCGTCGAGCTTATATTCATCATAAATAGCGCCCGTAGGGCAGGCATTTATGCATAGCGTGCATTTTCCGCAGAGGTCTTCTATCGGTTCATCATACTCCAGTTCGGTATCGGTAAGAATCTCCGAAAGGAAGAAGAAGCTCCCTATTTCGGGATTTATCACATTTGTATGCTTTCCCATCCAGCCAATACCGGATCTGACTGCCCAGGCTTTTTCCATCATCGGACCATCATCCACGTAGTATCTCGTTTCAATGGACGGAGACAAAACTTCTATTCCCCGGCAAACTTCCTTAAGCTTCTTCTTAATTACTTTGTGATAATCCCTCTTTCCCCAGGCATACCGCGAGATTTTAGGAATGTTCTCTTCTTCACTATGCAAAACCGGCGTGTCGTAAACATAAGCGAGTGAAATAATCGATTTTGTGTTTTCATTGATCTCCCGCGGGTCAAGGCGTTTTTCTACCGAGTTCGCCATCCATTGCATATCAGCGTTCATGCCATCATCCAGCCATGAGCGGAAGTACTTCTCCTCGCTTTTGAGTTTCTCTGCCTTTGAAATTCCAACTTTCGCGAATCCTGCCTCAAAACATATCCTTTTGATATTTCCGGTGAGATCTTTCTTTGAAGGAATGTCCATATCTACCATTTTAAATCGAAAATCTTTCTGTCCGGTTTCTTAACATAAATAATATCATTCTCTATTTTCAGCTCGAATGTCCTGAGCCTGCACCCCATCTTTTGCGGCTGCTCTCCTGTCTCCAGGTGGAACTGGAACCCGTGAACCGGGCACGCTACATACATATCCTCGATATATCCCTGGTACATGAGCGGTGAGTGATTGTGCGGACATACGTTATCGACCGCGTAGAATCCGTCATTCACTTTGAAGATAACTACTTCCGTTTCATCATCTACCTGGAATAACTTCCCGCGTTTGTTGTAAACTTCAGATGTCTTACAGAGCTTTATAAATGTATCATCCATAACTATATAAAAAAACTTCTTATCATAATATTGATAAGAAGTTTGAATTTAAATGTAAAACTATGTCTTATTCGAAGTCGAAAACTCTCTCCAGGCGAGCAATGTTAATGATCTCCATCACACTGTCGTTCACATTTCGGAGTATGAGCTTTTTTCCTTTTTCCCTCTCCATTCTTTCGGAAAGGAGAAGACAGGATATTCCGCTGCTGTCACATTTAGTAACGTCACCCAGGTCGATTATGAACTGGTTATCTATCTCCTTTTGAAGGAAGATGAGTTCCGTTTTTAAGTCTGCGGCAACTTCGTGCCCGAGAGTATCGTTCACGAGCTTGAAGATTGTCTTATCCTGTTGTTTATCTACTTCGTATTTCATTTATGACTGTTTTTGAGGTTGACGATCCGGTTTTCCGCCGCCTTCTGGTTTAGGAAGTAATGCTTTACGGCTGAGCTTTAACTTACCCATTGGGTCTATACCTAACAATTTAACTTCGATCTCCTGTCCCATTTTCAAAGCGTCTTCTACTTTGTTTATTCTCTTATAGTCGATCTCTGAAATATGCAGGAGCCCTTCTTTTCCGGGAAGTATCTCAACAAAAGCGCCAAAGTCTTTTATTGATTTCACCTTACCGGTGTAGGTCTTTCCTGCTTCAGGAACTTCGGTGAGTTTTTCGATCATTTCACGGGCAATAGCTGCGCTCTCACCTGAAGTCGAAGCGATCGTTATTTTTCCGTCCTCATCGATATCTATTTCGGATCCGCTTTCTGCGATAATATGTCTTATCATCTTACCGCCGGGTCCGATCACCGTACCGATCATATCTACAGGTACAAACATAGAGTAGAGATGCGGTGCATATTTGGAGATTGCTCCTCTCGGTTCTGAAATAACTTCGTTCATTTTTCCGAGAATATGGAGACGTCCTTCTCTAGCCTGTGTTAACGCTGTCTGCATTATTTCAAACGAAATACCAGTGATCTTGATATCCATCTGGATAGCGGTAATACCTTCTGATGTACCGGCAACTTTAAAGTCCATATCACCGAAGTGGTCTTCGTCGCCTAAAATATCGGATAATACCCTGATATCATCACCTTCTTTGATAAGTCCCATCGCGATACCGGCTACAGGTCTTTTAATACCAACACCAGCATCCATTAGAGCCATCGAGCCCGCGCAAACAGTTGCCATCGAAGATGAACCGTTTGATTCGAGTATGTCCGAGACAATTCTTATCGTGTACGGGAAATCTTCCTCTGAAGGCAGCATGCTTTTGAGTGATCTCTCGGCAAGGTTTCCGTGACCGATCTCTCTTCGTCCCGGTCCGGGTCTTCCGCCTACCTCACCCGTACTAAATGGAGGGAAGTTATAGTGTAATATGAATCTCTTTGTGCTTAGTTCTTTTAAGCCTTCGATCAACTGCTCATCACGCTTGGTTCCAAGAGTTACCGTACTCAAACTTTGAGTCTCACCTCTGGTGAACAGTGCTGAGCCGTGGGTTCTCGGTAATACACCGACTTCACAGGTGATGTCCCTGATATCGGTCAATCCTCGTCCGTCTAATCTCTTGCTTTCTTTTATTATCCTGTTTCTTAAGATATCACTCTGGATGTCGTGCATTATTTCAGCTGCTTCTTTAGCATCGAATTCCTTCTCTTCAGCCGCATATTTCTCTTCGAGAGTTGTTAATACCCTGTCAGATAATTCTTTCTTTGCATCGTGTCTCTCCTGTTTCGCAAGGTTACCGTTGGTTAAAATCGCGGTGATGTCGTTCAGATATAATTCATTTACCTGGTCGATCAATTCCTGATTTACTTCAGGAGGAGTCACTTCCATTTTAGCTTTACCAACTTCTTTGGCAAATTCCTTCTGAAATTCACAAAGCTGTGCAATAAATGTATGTGCGAATTTTATTCCTTCAAGCAGTTCATCTTCAGAAACTTCCTTACCCTCACCCTCAACCATAACTACTGAATCTGCAGTTCCTGCGACTGTAACGTCATAATCTGCATTATCAAGCTGTTCGTGAGTAGGATTTACTACAAGCTCTCCGTTTATCCTGGAGACTCTGACTTCAGCAATTGGTTCTTCGAAAGGTATATCTGATATAAGCAGGGCTGCTGATGCGCCTGTAGCTGCTATCACGTCCGGGTCTATCTGACCGTCGGATGAATATAC
>CALGOI010000011.1 GCA_937959065.1 uncultured Ignavibacteriota bacterium
ATGGTGCTCATAAAGCAAGAGACAGTTGATGGGACGGACTTATATACAGTGGAATCGTCCAAGGGTATTATACTCAAAGATATTGAGAAACAGCTTGCTGTGTCATTTCCAAAAGAGCCGGTGTTTAATTTAGATGATACCGAAGGCGAGTGTGCTGAATACTTCGAGCAAAAAGGGCTGGTGAATTTCTTCAAGATCTATTTCGATAAGAAGCTTCTTGGAGTTCTTTGTCTGGGCAAAAAGATATCGTCGAAGGAGAATGAACCGCTAAGCAAGAATGAGATTGTGTTCCTTGAGACACTCCTAAACCTTTCTGCATCGTCGATCGAGAATACAATAAAGTTTAATGAGATAAAGCGGCTGAATATATCGCTTACTAACTCTGTAAACCAGCTGAAATCGCTTTTCGAGCTGGGTAAAGAGTTCAACACCACGCTAATAAACAGGGAAAAGATATTACGGCTATTGAGCTATACGCTTTTAGGAAATTCCGGAATCAAGGACTTCCTCATACTGAGCAAGTACAGATCGGAGACCTTTAAGCTGCTTAACGAAAAGAAGAACATCGAACTGGACAAATTCGATCTGAATGAACTGCAGGATATTAAGACTCCGACGATCATATCGGAGAATACGAACAGCAAATTCATAAAGTACCTGGCGGAGAAGGATTATGTACTGATGGTTCCGACATTCAATGACGGCAAGCTGGATAACGTGATATGCCTGGGAAAGAAGCTTAATAAGACAGGATTTACGGATGACGACATAGAGTTCCTGGAGTCAATTATTAACCTGTCGGTAATATCGATAGAAAATTCCATCTTATTCGAGGAGTATCTCGAGAAACAGCAGATAGAGAATGAGCTAAAGATCGCCAGGGAAATCCAGATGGCATTGCTGCCGGATACGCTGCCGGAAGTAAACGGATACGACATTGCCGGTGATAATATACCTGCTCTGCATGTAGGTGGTGATTATTACGACGTGATAAAGCTGACCGATACCAAGTTCGCTTTCATAATAGCGGACGTATCGGGTAAAGGAACACCTGCTTCATTGCTTATGGCGAATATACAATCGGCAGTGCATTCATATTTAAAATTATACAATGAGGAATCGTTCGATATATCGTTTGTGACGAAGAATATCAATGAGCTGATATATGATAATACAAGCGCGGAGAAGTTCATAACCTTCTTTTGGGGAATACTCGACACAGAAAAGAATACGTTCGAATACATTAACGCGGGACATAACCATCCATACTTATTCAGGGACGGTGAAGTGACCGGGCTGGATAAAGGAGGACTGATGATCGGAATTATGGATGTTGGGATAGAGTACGAGGTGGGTAAAGTGGAATTTAAAGATAGTGATGTATTGGTGATGTACACGGACGGTGTTAATGAAGCACAGAATATAAAGGGAGAAGATTACGGTGACGATGCATTGATAGATTTGACGAAAGAGCATTTGAAAGATTCAGCGTGTACGATATTGGACAGCATTAAAAAATCGATCGAGGAATTCAAAGGTGAAGCGAAGCAATTCGATGATATTACTTTGATCGTGATAAAGAAGGGACAATAGAAAAACGGTTTCCCGCCGAAACAGAAAACCGTTTTAAACTTATGTGGAATTAATTTTAGTACTTGGAGCCTTCGCTGACGAAAGGAATGAAAGCAAGATGTCTTGCTCTCTTGATAGCAGTCGTCAATTGTCTCTGCATCTTAGCAGTTGCTCCTGTGATCCTCGCAGGAAGAAGTTTACCCTGGTCATTTAAGAACCTGTTAAGCAACCTTACATCCCTGAAGTCTATATAATCTTCAACACCTCTCTCTTTGAAAGGGTCTCTTTTCTTTTGTTGAACGTGCTTTTTAGCAGTTTGCTGTGTCAGCTTATATGCTGAACCGCCTTTGGTTTTATCTTTACGCATTTTCTTATTAAAAATTAGTGCCTAGCTTTCATTATTTTTACAAACGATAAATATAGATATTGTATAATAAATATACAATTCTATTTAATTTCTGTTTTTACGTTCCTTTTTACCGTTCCCAAATCGGAATTTGGGAACTAGGTGTGTGGTTAATTAAATACCTATAACTTCTTAAAATACAGAGTATTTACGACACCAACCAGGTTATTTTTCTTAAAAAAGAGCTCAAAACCGAGCTTTTTACAGCGGGCAGAGAACATTTCTACAGTGTCAAAATCCTTGATGGATTTGAAGAGGTAGGTGTATGCTTCAGATCCGGAGACTGTATTGCCTACCAGTGGTAGGAGCATACCACAGTAAACCTTATCCAGCATAGTTATAAAGAATCCCTGTTTATTAAAATTCTCTATGACTATTAAATTTCCGCCGGATTTAAGGACGCGTTTCATTTCGGACAGTCCTGCATCGAGATCGGCGAAATTACGCACACCAAAGCCGACAGTAACCAGGTCGAATTCATTATCGGGGTAAGGCATTTGGGTTACGTCGCCCTGAATTATATTCACGCGGTCATTGGATATTTTTTCACGCTGGACATCGAGCATCTTCTCGGAGAAGTCGAGGGATTCGATAGAGCCGGGGTTGAGTTTAAGAAGCTGCAGCGTAAGGTCCCCTGTTCCCGATGCCGCGTCGAGAATGCGGTTATGCGGAAGATTAAATTTAAGAATGTTCTTTGCAATCTGTTTACGCCAGCGTTTATCGGAATTAAAGGTCAGCAGGTGGTTGAGAAAATCGTATTTCCCGGCAATGCTATTAAACATTGCTTCGATCTTAGAGCGGGATTTATCCATTAAGCAAACCGTAGTGATTTAACAGGGTCGAGTCGTGATGCAAGGAATGCCGGTATCAATGTCGCGAAGAAACAAAGCACAAGTGTAACGATCGATATGAGCACAATGTATTGTGGTTCGAGTAATATTGGTACTTTCTCGACGTAGTAAAACTCGGGAAGACTTATCAGGTGGAATTTCATTTCAGCCAGGCACAAGCCGACGCCGATGATATTGCCAATTATTATGCCGATGATACCGATGAGTATGCCGTCGTAGATAAATATTTTCATAATGCCCATGCGGCTGGCACCGAGTGATTTAAGGACGCCGACGGCGTGGGTTTTTTCGAGTACAAGCATAAGGAGAGTGCTGACGATATTGAAAGTCGCGACCAGCACGATGAGGCTCATGATAATCGGTACGGGCTTTTTCTGGAGCTCAACGAAACTTAACAGAGATTTATAAATTCTGAATAAAGACTTTAGGTAATACAGATAACCCAGCATTTCGGTCAGCTGTGATACGACCGTATCAGCTCGATCAATGTCATCAAGTTTGAGTTCGATACCGGAGATATTCTGTCCGAGGTCGAACAGCTTCTGTGTAGTGGCAATGTCAGTATAAATGATAATGTCGTCGTAGTCTTTTAGTGTGGTCTCGTAGATGCCGCTTATACGAAACTGTTTAATCTTAGGCTGATTGAGTGGTGAGGGTATTCCCATCAGCCCGAAGACAATGACCTTGTCCCCTACTTTTACATTCAGATTACGGGCAAGCTTATTACCGATAATTACGCGTGAGAAATTAGAGTCAGCGGGTTCGATGTTGAATTCGCCTTCGACAATCTTGTCTTTTGTATTGGAGATGTCATTAACGGGGTCTATTCCTTTAAGGATGATACCCTCTATTTTGTCGCTGGCGCGGATCACTGCTTCCTTCTGTACGTAAGTGGATAACGCGGTCAGACCGTCGACGTTTTCCTTTATTTGCTGTACTCCATATTCATGATCGGCGATACCGTTAGCAAGGAAAGAGCTTATCTGAACGTGTGAAACAAGCCCGGTAACTTTTTCCTTTATCTCCTTTTCGAATCCGTTCATGATGGAAACGGCTATTATCAGAGTTGCAACGCCAAGGGCAACACCAATAATGGATATATATGTGATGAAGGAGATGAACTTAGAGTCCTTCTTAGAAAACAGATAACGTTTCGCTATGAAAAATTTAAAATTCAATCTAGTGCGTCGGCATTAAGAGATATTCTTTAATAAAATCGTGGATGTCACCATCCATTACAGCCTGTGTATTACTTGTTTCAAAATTCGTGCGGTGGTCTTTGACCATATTGTACGGGTGGAAGACGTAACTGCGTATCTGGCTTCCCCACTCTATTTTCTTTTTGGATTTTTCGATGTCGTCGAGCTTTTCCAGCTCCTTCTCTTTCTCGAGCATATAGAGCTTGGATTTAAGCATCTTCATCGCGTTAGCTTTATTTTGTCCCTGTGAGCGCTCATTCTGGCATTGCACGACGATTCCTGTCGGCATGTGCGTTTTACGTCTGGCGGTTTCGTCTTTATTATCGTTCTTTCCGCCTGCCCGGCCTGCCCGGAAAGTATCGACTTTTATGTAGCTTGGATTAATTTCAATTTCAATAGTATCATCTATAATCGGGCTTACGTACACCGCTGCAAATGATGTATGGCGTTTTTTATTAGCGTCGAATGGTGAGATACGCACGAGACGGTGCACACCATTTTCAGCTTTAAGATAGCCGTAAGCATAATCGCCATAGACTTCCAGTGTAGCGCTTTTTATTCCCGCTCCATCGCCATCGAGGCGGTCGACGAGAGCAGTTTTAAAGCCCTGGTGCTCGGCGTAGCGCATGTACATCCGGAGAAGCATCTCCGCCCAGTCCTGTGATTCCGTACCACCTGCGCCCGAATTAATTGTTATGATCGCGTCGCGGTCATCATCTTCATCGGAGAGCATTTTTTTGAATTCGAGGTTGGCAATCTCCTTTTCCAGGCGGTTTACCTCTTTGGTTATTTCTTCCGCGGCGCTTTCGTCATTTTCGGCTTCGGAAAACTCGATAAGAATCTCCGTGTCTGAAAACAGGGTTTCGACTTTATGATACTCTTCGATGAATTTTTTCAGTGATGAAACTTCGCGAAGGATATTTTGAGCGGCCTGGTTATCGTTCCAGAAGCCCTCTTCCTCGGTTTTAGATTCGAGTTCTTTTAGCTTGTCAGTTTTTTGAGCGATCTCAAAGAGACCTCCTCAGCTGCTGGAGCTTCTCTTTTTCTTCGGATAAGCGGTATTTTTCCTGATCGAACATGTATTTTATTACCTTTCTATTTCCATTTTAAGCAGCGCTGAGGCAAGTGTTTTCCCCTGCGCGTCGAGTTTTAAAGATACTGTTCCCCCTCCTCCGAGAGTATTGTGGAGGACGAAGTTAAGCGCGTTAATGTTCGGCATTTCGTAACGGTCGACACCGCCTTCACAGATACCTGTGAAAAACTCCTTCACCTTATCGGCAGTAACTTTTTCTTTAATGATCTCATAGTCGTCCTTATTGTAAGCAATCAATCCGATGTTAGCAGCATCACCTTTATCGCCGCTGCGTGCATGACAAAATTCTCTAAGTTGTACTTTCAATTTTCCAGTGCTTTGTTTTCTGTCTTAATTCGAATGTAAAGTATAAATGCGTTTAAAACCGTAAATATTATTGCAGTGTAATAGAGATTAAATATCAGCGGTAAAAACAATATTTCTCCTGCCACAACAATGTAGTTAGGGTGTTTGATGAATTTATAGGGACCGCGGTTAACGAGCTTTTCCCCGGGAATACGGTAAATGCGAGTATTCCAGTAAGGTCCCAAACTGCTGATAATCCATACCCGCAAGAACTGCAACAATATAAATATTAGTAAAAATGAATAATTAATTAAATTTAAATCGCCATCCCCACGAAAGTGATGTTCGATGATCATAGAGAGGAAAAAACATACGTGGAGGGCAACGATGAATTTATAATGCTCTTTTCCGTACTCGACAGCTCCGCGTGAAAGAAGCCACTTAGCGTTTCGTTTAGCTATTATGAGTTCTGTGAGGCGCTGGAATATTACGAAGAATATGATAATCCAGAAGAACATTACGAAAGAATTTTCATTTCGAGGAGAAGCATCTCACAGGAGAAACCCGGACCGAGGGACATCATAAGTCCGTACCCGTCGGTAAATCCGTCCGAGAGGAACTTACCCAGCACATAGATAGCTGTCACACTGGACATATTTCCGTATTTTTTGAGAGTGCAGATCGTGTTGTTTAATTTATCTTTCTCCAGATCAAGTGCATCAACATATGCATCGATGACTTTAGTACCGCCGGGGTGTATAATGAAGTTTTTAATGTCGTCCATTTTGAGACCGGCTCTATCGAGGAATTCATGTATATCGTTTTTGACAGTATCGTGTACAATCGTCGGGATATCGCGGGAGAAGAGAACCTTGAAGCCTTCGTTAAGGAATTCCCATCCCATAATATCGAGTGTATCGTAGTAAAGCTTACTGCGTGAATGTGAAAGTATAATTTCAAAATCCTTAACGAGGTGTTTGTTACTATCTCCCGCCACAAGTACAGCAGATACTCCGTCAGAGAAAAGCCCGGTCGCGATGAAATTGCTTTTAGAGAGGTCATTGCGGATGAATGTCAGCGAACATAGTTCGACTCCAACAAATAATACGAGAGCATCGGGGTTAGCTTTTGCGATAGTGGATGCTTTAGCCAGTCCGGATACTCCCCCGGCGCAACCGAGTCCCCATAGAGGTAGACGGTTTATGTTAGGGTTAAGCTTCAGTTCGTTAATAATCAGTCCATCGATACTGGGAGTCGCGAGTCCGGTAGTTGAGACGAAGACAATGTCGGTGATATCTTTTTTATCCACGCCTGATTTTTTGAGACATTCGTTTATTGCTTCGATCGAATATTTCAATGCATATTGGATGTATAGGTTATTCTTCTCTTCGAATGAGCGGTCTTTTGAATAGAAATCGACGGGTACGCAGAAATTACGAGTTTCGATGTTCGCGTTGCTATATGCAGGCAGAAGCCTATCCACGTCGGGAAATGCTTCAGCGAAGAGATTACCGGCGTATTCTTTCAGATCGCTCTGGTTAACTTTATATGGAAGGTCTATGTTCGATAAAGATAATATATAGGGCAAATTGCAGGGGTTATTTTATCAGATAAAACAAAATACAAAGTTAGAAGTTCTGTAAAAACGTATTTATTATAATAATTTATTGCAAATTGTTTTTAAATTAACATTTGGCTAATTTTACGAATCCAATTTAAAATTACACAATATGTCAACCAGAAGAGAGTTTTTAAAGCAGTCAGCTGTAATAACGGCAGGTACACTAATAGCTGCAAATACCCCGGGAATTAATCTGCTTAAGACAAGGAAGGTAGTAATCATTGGCGCAGGATTCGCGGGATTATCGGCGGGATATATGCTTAAACAGAACGGATTCGATGTGACTATTTTGGAGGCAAGGAACAGGATTGGCGGAAGGGTGTTTTCTCATAAGATCGATGACAATCCTGATCTAGTTATCGAGCTTGGAGCGGAATGGGTTGGGGCATCTCACGAGAGACTCATCGCAATGTGTAATGAATTCGGGCTTGAGCTCAAGGACAACCGGTTCGAATCCAGGATGATTTATGATAACGTTTATTATCCGAGAGGCGGATGGGATTATTCAGCTGAATGGAACGCAAAATTCGACCAGATAATCAAGGATTATGACAGGCTGACGGAAGAAGATAAAATCAAACTAGACAAGATGGATTGGTGGAGATTCCTGGTAAATAACGGAATAGAGCCAAGAGACCTCGATATAAGGGAGTACCTTGATAGTACTGATTTTGGTGAAAGTATAAGATTTGTTTCGGCTTACGCTGCTCTTGCTGAGTATACTGAATCAAGTGAGTAAAACGAAATGTATTTTAAAATCTATGAGAGTAAAGAAAGACTTGCTGAAGCACTG
>CALGOI010000012.1 GCA_937959065.1 uncultured Ignavibacteriota bacterium
TTTATACTTTTATCAAAATTTTTATAAACTCATAATAAATCAAGGAAGGATAAATTCCCCTCCGACGGAGGGGTGGCAAACCGCTTGCGGTTTGGCGGGGTGGGTTGGTATATAACCACTAAACCTAAATAACCTTTGACTAATTCGTTCTTTAAAATATACGTGAAGTGACAGAAACCTTACTCCTTCACAAAGTAATACACCTTCACACTATCCGGTATTACATCGTACTTTGATTCATCTTTTAATGAGTAGCCGAGATCCGACATTGTATTGGGAAGCTCATCGTAGCCGGTTTTTTCCATCGAGCTATAGTCCATTACGAACCACACCCTGTCCATACCGGAATTCTTCACCGAATCGACCGTTCCCTGCAATCCATAGCTCAGGATAGACGGAGCCGGGATATCCGTATTGCCGCGGTGGTTATGGTACTTTATCACCCATCCGAGATAGTGGGGCTCGGCAATGATAATATCACCCGGGGTATATTTCTCTTCCAGGTGGCTGATTATTTCCCTGTAGTCGTTGTTCTTGAAGTTCATCTGGTAATAAAAAGTAGTCCCGACGATAGACACAAGCAAAACAGTACTCATAATCACATATGACAGCTTCCTCTTATTCAAAGCAAATACAACCGCAGTTAATGAAATGAGTAAATAGGGGATTATGATGCTGATATAGCGGGATAACAGCAAACTATTACGGTAAGACACTATTACAGCTATTATTAGCGGTATTATAAAGAATAACGTAATTAAATAAGCATTCAGCCCGATCAACTTTCGCTTGATGGCTATGATAAGCAATGTAAAGTATGTAAGTACGATAGTAAGTATAACACCGTTTGATATCTTATAGATAGCCGGTTCTTTATAATAAATGAAATAGCTCAGGAATATCTCACGGAAGTACGCGAATGCATTTACGATAGTAGTATAAACCTCTTGCTGTGTTCTCCACGGTTGTCCGCGCGAGACCTGAGTGAAAAATTCGTACATCCACGGTATATAAGCCGCTATTATTATAATAAACAGTATCCCGAAACGCCGTCCGAGTGAGAATTCCTTTTTGTTTTTCAGCTGGTAGAACGCCACTATCACCATTTCAGTGAAAAGCACAAGAAATGCAAAGTAATGCGTATAAATTGCCAGGATGGTGAATCCGGCGTAGATTATCATCTTTCTTTTGGAGGGATTCTCGAGTAATTCCATGAAGAAATACACCGATCCCAGGCACAGGAATGTATTCAGCATGAACATACGGACTTCCTGCGCATAATGCAGATTGATAGGGGAGAATGCATAAAGTATAATTACAAAGAATACTTGTACGTTATCTTTTAATACCTTCCGTGAAATAAGGTAAGTGAAATACAGACCGCCCATGCTGAGTGTTACCGACAGCATACGCATTGCGATCACAGAATCACCGAAAATCATCGTCCACACCTTCAAAGCCATATAAAAGAATGGCGGATGTATGTCACCGGCGGCTGATTTGATAATTCCAGTAATGCCATACATCGACGTATTCCATGAGTATACTTCATCGAACCACATATTTTTGCCTTCGATGTCGTATATACGCAGTATCAGCGCGATGATGAATCCGGTGAATATCAGTATTTTACCTTTATCAGGTCTCAAACTATCCTTATTCACCTATAAATTGAGCGATTATTCTCCGTGTTCTCTCACGATTATCGAAATCCAGGAAAACCACCTGCTGCCATGTTCCCAGGAAGAATTCGCCGTTATTAAACGGGATTGTAAGGGAGGTTTTATAAAGTGAGGATCTGAGATGGGAATGACCATTTCCGTCACCCCAGGTTTCGTTATGATGATAATTCTTGAATTGGGGGATGATCTCATCCAGGAATTTAGGAATATCTTTGATAAGTCCGGGTTCATACTCTACAGTAGTAATAGCTGATGTCGAACCGATCGAAAAAACGGTGCAGTTACCTTGTGACATACCGGATTTCTTCAGAAGTTCGGTCAGATCATCGGTGAGATTAACGATATCACAGTTACCCCTGGTTTTCTTATGTATTTCTTCGGTTATTATCTTCATATATCTATCTAAATACTAGGTACGAGAATTTAAAATTAAATTAATCCCTTTTAAAACCAAATCCCTGTCAACAATATCTATGCAATCTGTATGATGTGAGACCAGTTCAGATAATCCTCCCGTAGCAATAACATATAACTTACTATACTTTTTCTTTAGCTCGCTCACAGCTGTCTCAATATAGAATACTGTCTGATGAGTAGTACCATTCGAGATGCTGTCATTTGTATTGTCGAAAATAATCTCTTTCCTGAATTTCATAGGCGACTTTGGCAGGGGAGTAGAAACGCTGAGACTGTTCAATCCGGTCTGAATACCCGGTGAAATTGCGCCGCCGATGAATTCACCATCACGGATCATATTCAGTGTAGTTGCGGTACCGAAATCTATTACGAGAAGGTGCTTTTTATTGAATAACCTGTACGCTGCGTTTACTTCGCATATCCTGTCATTACCCAGCTTGCTTTTATAGGATATTTTTACGAAAGGCGAGGTTTTATTACTAATAAATAATGTATCACAGCCTTTAAATTTTTCCTTGAGTATTTTATGGAATACAGGATTTGTGACAGTGATACCGATTTTATAAGTTTTGCCGGGATTTATTTTTTCTGAAATGTATTCTTTGAAGGTCTTAGAGAAGATGACGGAAAATTTAGATCTGGTGTATTTATAAACAGCTCTCTTATAAATATCACTTTCATTTTTAGAAAGCGCTATCTTTATGTTGCTATTTCCAATATCTATGAGAAGGTTATTGGCCATATTATAGAAAAAAAGCGCAAGAGGGCTTGCCCTTACGCTTTATAACTTTATATGTAAATTAATTAAAACTTAAACTCTATTCCTGCTGTAAGGAAGTAACCGGAAATATTTCCATCAGGCTGAGCATCGCTTACAATTATCTTATACTTACCATCGAATATCAGGTTATAATTTGTACCTACATCATATAACCTGAGTCCGCCGCCAAGGTCGAGACCAACTTTGGTGATATTTTCTTTTTTATTGTCGTAGAAGTTGATACCAATACCACCATCTATGTAGGGTTCGAGTTTCCTGTCGTTCGAAAGTTTGATCCTTGCAAGCCCGCAGAGTTCAAAATTAGTTCTGTCTTCTGCTTTCCAATAGTTTGCCTGTGGAACGAAAGAAAAACCTCCGAATCCCACCTCGGCAAATAATCCCACTGTAAGACCTGTATTATCTTTTATAAATGCTGCTCCACCGTGAACACCAAGAGTAATGTTTGCTGAAGTAGGAGGAGGAGTATTAAGCATTGAAACACCGTCTTCAAGATTAGTTACAGTATTGGTTTTCTCATTTAATGTAAGATCTTTCAGATATTGAGCTTGTGAAGCATTTAAATAAAAGACAGTCAAAAATGCCAGGGTTAATAGTATTTTTCTCACTATTGGTTATTTTGGTTTTTAAAAGAATAAGAACACTTACAAAAATATAATAAACTAATTTAAATTAGGATTAATTTTTTTTATCTCATCTCTTAATACTGCAGCGCGTTCATAATCTTCTTTTGAAATTGCCTCATCGAGTTCGTGCTTCAGCTTTTTCAGTTTTTTCTCTTCTTTTGTTTCAGGTAATCCACCCTGTCCTTCATCGATTCCCTCAGCATAATCCTCGTCTTCTTCATCTTCTGTTTGTGATTTCAAAATATTTTTGTCCTCCCCTTCGGGAAGAAATCCTACTTCATCCATAATATAGGATGCAACGTATATAGGAGCTGAAAATTTTAATGCGATAGCTATCGCATCAGAAGGCCGGGCATCAATCTCTTCAATTGTGCTGACGTCGAACTTTATTTTAGCGTAAAATGTAGAGTCTTTTAATTCATTTATTGTGATACTGGAGACACTGTATCCGAATGTCTCAATTATGTTCTTTAACAAGTCGTGTGTGAGTGGTCTGGGTGGTTTGATGCCTTCGAGCTCAAACGCGATAGCCTGTGCTTCAGACTGTCCTATGATAATTGGTAAACGTCTTTCACCGCCGATTTCTTTGAGAATGATCGCATATCCGCCGCCCTGCATTGTCGATGAGAGTGATAAGCCGAATATGTCAACCTGTATTACATCATTATTATCCATCAATCTCCTTTAATTCTTAATTATAATACATTACTTAAGATAAAAAGTTTCGTGACTCTTTCAATATCAATTTGATAATACATTTTTTAGTTCTTCTTTTAGTGCGGGAAGTATTTCAAATGCATCACCTACGATACCATAATCAGCTATCTGGAATATCGGTGCATCTTTATCTTTATTTATAGCCACAATACACTTAGCCGATGACATACCTGCAAGATGTTGAATTGCTCCGCTGATACCGCAAGCCACGTATAGATTTGGTGATACGGTTTTGCCGGTCTGTCCGACCTGTTCAGCGTGAGGTCTCCAGCCGGCATCTACAACTGCCCTTGATGCTCCTGTAGCAGCTCCAAGAACGGCAGCTAATTCTTCGATAAGATTCCAGTTCTCCGGACCTCTGAGACCGCGTCCTCCGGATACTATAATGCTGGCTTCAGCTACATCGAGCTTTTCGGAGGATATTTTAGTTTCCTTTATAACTGAACCAAAATCATCTGATGTCAAATTCAACGAACCTGCGTCTATCTTTTCAACCTCTACACTGCCGTCAGCTTTTTCAGCTTTGAATACGTTTGGTCTTAAGGTGATTACGATCTTGTTGTCATTGAACTTCATTTCCACATAACTCTTACCTGCATAAACCGGTCTTTTTACTATTACACTTCCGCTATCGACCTTGATATCAACACAGTCCGGTCCGACAGCGGAGTCGGTTTTAATCGCCACTCTTGGAGCCAGGTCTTTTCCGAGGGCTGTTGCTGACATTAAAATAATGTCCGCTCCTCTCGATTTTGCCAGCTCACTGATTACCTTAGCGAAAGCGCTTTGTGAGTATTCAAACCCCGAGTTACCGCTCTTGCTGTTAAGGTCATTAAGGTCTACGAGTAAAACTTTCTTTGCTCCGTATTCACCAAGGGATTTAACTTCCTCATCGAGACCGTTACCTATAGCAACTATTTCGAATTCGGATCCTAACTGTTCGGCAAGTTTCCTTGCTTCGGTTACTACTTCAAAGGCAGGGTTTTTAAACTTGCCTTCTTTTACTTCTGCAAATGCTAATATCTTGTTTGACATATTATAGTGTAAAACTTTTTTTGGTTTTTAAATAACTTTTGCTTCTTCTCTCAGTAACTTAACAAGCTCCGGTACTGATGCAGCACCGTCTTCGAATATCTTTCCCTGTCCCTTAGGAGGAGGGAGTGTCATGTCTACTATCTCATACTTATTACCGGAATAAGTAGGGGAGACTTCCTCTATTGGCTTTTTCTTAGCAGCCATTATACTTTTGAGGTTAGGATATCTTGGTTCATTAAGTCCTTTTTGAGCGCCGATCACAACCGGCATTGTTGCTTCGAGAACTTCCTTTCCACCTTCGACTTCTCTTTCGAGAGTTACTTTGCCGTCATTTATCTCCATACTTACGACGACATTAGCAGACGGAAGGTTTAACATCTCCGCTACCATGCTTGGTACAAGAGACCCGTCGAAATCGATGGACTGTTTACCAAAAAGAATTATATCGGCATTCTTATCTTTTAAATAATCAGCTAAATTCCTCGCAACTGTGTATGAATCATAGCTATCGGAGTCACTTTTTATTAAAACACCTTTATCAACACCCATCTGGAATGCTTTTTTGATAGCTTCTTTTGATCTATCGGTACCAAAAGATACAGCAGTGCATTCACCGCCATTTTTTTCAAATAACTGTACTGCTTCTTCGACCGCAAACTCGTCATAAGGGTTCAAAATATAACTTACACCGTTTTCATCTAAAGATTTACCATCCTGGGAAACTTTAACTTTGGTAGTGCTGTCCGGCACTAAAGATACGCAAACAAATATATTCATAGTAATTAAAGAAGGGTTTTTATTAAAAAAATCGATTATTCAAAATAGTTTTAATAGAGTGCAAAATCAATTTCAAACGATGGTAGCAATTACAATAGATTAGCTTTTCTCTAATAAATACAGATGATTGGATTGAAAATGTCAAAAAAATATAGCATATTTGTAATACATCGCGGGATGGAGCAGCTGGTAGCTCGTCGGGCTCATAACCCGAAGGTCGGAGGTTCAAATCCTTCTCCCGCTACAAGATCAAACCCGGTTTTTTTCCGGGTTTTTTTATGCCCAAAAGAAACGTCAAATCTACATATAGCTAATCCGCTGGTAGTTATTAACAATTTCGACAAATAAAAATATTGTGTGTAATAAAAAAAGTACTTGACAAAGGTAATAAATTGTATTAATTTTGTTGTAGGTTGATTCTACAACAAAATTAAAATACTGAATCTAAATTATGATTAGGAAATTAAATATCGAATCAAGAAATTTTACATCAGAAGCAATAATATTCCCTGGAAAATTTTCTCTTGACACTTAAAAAAATTTATTCTAAATTTGTTGTAGATTGGTTCTACAACAATATTGAAACAAATGCCAAATAAAGGTTTAAAATATAATATGAATATCAGTTTTATAATATTTCCTTAATTTTCTGAATAGTATTTTAGGATAGTTCTGTGCTGATTATATTAGCACTTGACAATTAAAATGGAATTTCCAATATTGTAGTAGAAAAATTCTACAACAATATTGTGAACGGGATTTTGTAGGTTGCAAGTCTATAAAATCGCCGTTTTAGTGTTTGGTATACAATATATGTCTATGTATATCTAAAGTAAGGGAGGGTGTGAACAGGGATGTTTGCATCGGAATTTTTCGGGGCTGTCTGGACCGGTTTGATCCGTCCAGCTGCAAGCACTAATTGTTCCTTCAAAAAAAAATTGTTACGTGCGTTTTGGAAAACATTGATGAGATAAAATTACATTTGAGAAAGGTTGGATTCACAGAAAATGAATCCAAAGTTTTTATCGCTCTTTTAAATGGCAGTCAAATGAGTGCTTCTGAGGTAGCTAAAGCAGCCGGAATCAGAAGAACAGATATTTACGATATACTTAAGGTCTTTGTGGATCGCGGTTATTGTAATGAGATCGAAACTAATACGATCCTCAAGTACGAAATCATAGACCCCAGGGTAATATCTGATAAAATTGTCAACGATATTAAAAAGGAATCAGTCCAAAAGATTGACAATGCAGAGACTCTTGTTAAAAAGGTAATACCATTTTACAACAAGAAGGCTGTAGGCACTCAAAGAATGAATATCGAGTTGGTCCGAGGTTTTAATAAACACAGACAAATTAGATTTCTTGAATTAATTAAGAATTCAAAGGAAGAGATTTTGATGATGAATAGGATAGAGGGAACTGTTTCCAAACAAGTTGATGATGTCTATATGGATTTTATTAATAGAGGTGGGATATATAAATCAATTTATGAAGTTAGTTTGAATTTTAAAATCAAGAAGGATGATAAATTCAGTACAGTTAATCTCAATGAATTTCTTGACTTTTGTAAATATTATGAAGAACATGGCGAACAAATTAGACTTACAAAAATGCTAACAGCAATTAGCGGTATATTTGACAGAGAAATTGTTTACTTGAATATTTATGATAAAACAATTCCTCAACATAATAAAACTGATATTATTATACGCAATAAAGAATTTGCCCAATTTTTTGTAAATATCTTTGATCTTTGCTGGAAACAGTCTTTTACAATTGATGAGTTTAGAGAAATTTCATCTATAAAATCAAATGCAGGTTAATATTTAAAATAATAATCAAATAATTTCAAATTTCATAATAATTCAAATTAAACATTCCGCTTGATGCGGAAAGGAGATTAAAATGCAAAACTTAAATCCAATTATTCCGACATGCAGTCCAATTATTCCAACATGTAGCCCGATTATTCCTACATGTAATCCAATTATTCCTACAAATAAATGTGAAATGGGTAGTCCGATCATTCCTACTTTTGCACCGATCATACCGACTTGTAGCGAACCCATTATCCCAACTTGTTAATTAACATTTAAAAATTAAAAGTAGAGAATAAACTCGGAGGACAATAAAATGTCGAAATTAAATAAATTTTTCTTAATATTAGCAATTTTATCATTTGTATCTTTTGGAAGTCTAATGGCCGCAGACAATCCATTCATCCCTGTAGATGATGATGGAATGCCAATAATCCCGATCGATGACGATTATGATTCAAAAATTACTTTAGTAGCAGACAATCCATTCATCCCTGTAGATGATGATGGAATGCCAATAATCCCGATCG
>CALGOI010000013.1 GCA_937959065.1 uncultured Ignavibacteriota bacterium
ATTTTATCAACCCCAAGTTCAACCGTTTTTGGCTTTAATTCATTCTTTGAATGACCGGAGATCATTATTACTTTAGATGTTATGTTGTGATCCTTCATATATCGGATTACTTCAATTCCAGTCATGTCTCTTAAATCATAATCAAGTAGCAACAATTCGTATTCATTCTTGCTAATTTTTTTTATTGCTTCTTTCCCATTTGCTGCGGTTTCTATTTCATAGCCTTCGTCTGAAAGTATAAATCTTAAGAGGTTTAGCATGTCTCTGTCGTCATCTGATATTAAGATTTTCATAATTAAGTATTATATTCGCATAAATTTACTTTTACCTAATTTAAATAATCTCAATTGTTATGCCAAAAAACCTAATAATAAATTATTATTATTACAATAATTATTAATGATTGGGGTTGCTTCCCTAGTACTATGGGGCAAAATTGAGAACAATATTGTGACATAAATGGGACACTTATAAATTTGCATAATTTTTATTTAAAATGCAAAAGGCAGCCTGGGCTGCCTTTTGGGTTGGAGTTATGAGTTATTCTCTTATTTAACATAAGTAACCATAATTAACTATTTTTAGAATCTGATTTTCAATCCACCATCAGCTCCAATGTAACTTCTTGTTGTATTGTCATCCCCACTTCCAAGGATCATATGATATTTTGTCCTTAACATGATCCCAAGGTGTTCTCCAAGGTAGATATCACCACCAACACCGGCATTTACTCCTACTCTTGTATCACCTTGGTCAGGGAAATTAGTTGTCACGCCTTGAACAGTTTGAGAATAGGCATCCTGTGTAAATGTATAACCACCTACACCTGCTTCAAGGAATAGAACTGACTTAAGTTTTGGATTAGTGAAATAATATCTTGGACCTATCGTGTACGCCAGGTAACTTGCGCTGGGGCCGTCAGTTATCTTACTTGATAAAAGATTATAAGTGATGTTCCCATAGATTCCAACTTCCCTGTTAATTCTATAGGAAATATCTGCACCGGTGTTCGCGCTTATCTCAAAATCATTTGAAAAATCACCGACCGGGAAAATCAATCCACCTGATGGAGTAATTGACCAATAACCATAAGATTTAGTTTTTACTGTGAGATCTTCTTTGTTGTAATTGTTTGAAGGAAGATCATTCAAACCTTGTGAATAACCAGTGTTTATAAATAGCATCATTGCTATTAAAACTGTAAAAGAAACTAACGTTTTCATTTTGACTCCTTTTATTTTTTGAAAGTAATTCATTTCTAAAATTAATTCCTTTGCTAATCTATTTGGCAATAGGCGTGCCACAACATTACAAAATTATTAAAAGTGTTGTAATAACCATTATTTAATGCACTCAAATTATGTAAGGGATGAAGTGATTCATGCTAATTCTGGGACACCACGGTTACACATTTTTTCCCCTAAATGCCCCGGTGTTTGAGTGTGCAACAATAGGAAAGGCGGCTAATTCAGCCGCCTTTCCTATTACGTTAATTATTCTCTTACTTACAAGATCAGGAGATCTTATTTAGAATCTAATGTTTAAGCCTGCGTCCGTTCCAATGTAACTTCTTGTTGTGTTATCATCTCCGCTTCCCATAATTGTATGGTACTTAGCTTTTAGCATTATACTTAGGTTATCGTTTAAGAATATATCACCCCCGACACCTGCATTAAAACCAACTCTTGTATCACCCTGTTCAGGGAAATTTGTTAAAATTCCCTCTATAGTTTGCTGATATGCATTCTGTGTAAAAGTGTATCCACCTACACCTGCTTCCATGAACAATGTTGACTTAAGCTTGGGATTAGTAAAGTAATATCTTGGACCAACTGTGTAAGATAGATAGCTCGCACTCGGACCGTCAGTAGTTTTACTTGAAAGCATATTGTAAGTAATGTTTCCGTAAATACCAACTTCTCTGTTAACCCTGTAAGTGATATCAGCACCTGTATTGGCACTAATTTCAAAATTTTCTGAAAAACTACCAACCGGGAATATTAAACCACCTGATGGTGTAAGTTCCCAGTAACCATAAG
Organism: uncultured Ignavibacteriota bacterium; assembly: GCA_937959065.1. Taxonomy (GTDB): domain Bacteria; phylum Bacteroidota; class Ignavibacteria; order Tepidaquicellales; family Tepidaquicellaceae; genus JAEYVS01. The sequence continues at coordinate 2,040 of CALGOI010000013.1, forward strand.
TGTTCTTTTTAGAAACGTCTTGTTTACTGAAATTATTAAGATCATTTAAGCTTTGTGAATAAGCTGTACTCATAAATAGCATCATAGCTATTGCTAAAGTAAAAGAGACTAAGGTTTTCATTTTTTTATTCCTTTGTATTTAATTTATGTTTGGTTTTTTAAATGAACATCAATTTAGTTGAAAATGATTATGGCAAGTGGTGTGCCAGTGTGTAGAAAGTTAAGCATAAGTGGTTAATAAATTATTGTATAATATTAGCTTAACTACGTAATTTGAAGTTTAGTATTGGTTTGTGAAGCTGGGATTTAGTATTAGAAGAGGACTAATTTGAGACACTCTAATGTCCCTAATTTGAGAATAGAAAATATTTATACATAAAAAAAACAGCCTCCGTTTTCCGGAGACTGCCTTAGGTGGAATTAATTCTCTTATTTATTTTGCTGCACCAATCATAATTATTTTGGTAATTATGATTAGAATCTAATATTTACACCTGCGTTTGTTCCCAGGTAACTTCTTGTAGAGTTATCATCACCACTACCAAGAATAGTATGGTATTTAGCTTTTAGCATCAGGCTTAAGTTATCACTTAAGAATACATCACCACCGACACCTGCGTTAAATCCCACTCTTGTATCACCTTGTTCAGGAAAATTAGTTGTTACGCCTTGTACTGTCTGAGAATAGGCATCTTGAGTAAATGTATAACCACCAATACCTGCTTCAAGGAACAATGTAGATTTTAGCTTAGGATTGGTAAAGTAATATCTTGGACCTGCTGTATATGCAAGATAACTTGCACTAGGACCTTCAGTAATTTTACTTGAAAGCATGTTATATGTTATATTTCCATATAATCCTACTTCCCTGTTGACTCGGTAAGTTATATCAGCACCCGTATTAGCGCTGATTTCAAAGTTTTCAGAGAAACTACCTACCGGAAAAATCAGTCCACCTGATGGTGTTAATTCCCAATAACCGTACTTATCTGCGGTTACATTTTCATCGTTCGTGTTATGTGATGACAGATTGTTTATCTGCTGAGAGTATGCGTTGCTCATAAAGAACATCAAAGCTATCGCAAAAGTTAATGAGATTAACTTTTTCATTTTTAACTCCTTTTTGTTTTTGCGTAGATGAACCATTTTAAGTAATTAAACTGGTTCTTTTTTTAAATACCTATTATTCTAAGCCACAATACCTGTGCCATTAGTAAATTAATATCGTATATACTCTGAAAATTAAATATAGCTGGAGATTAGAAGAATAATGCTTATTTGAAAAAGTTAAGTTATTTACCCATAAACAAAAAAGTGTGACGCTGCGTCACAAAAATCGTGACATAGCTACACACTTTAAAAATTAAAATATAATAATAGATATTTGGAGCTAAACTTTTATTTTACCACACCAACAGTAAGCCCATCACCAATTGGAATAAGTAATGACTCAATTCTCGGGTCACTGCCCATAAGTTCATTTGTTACCTGAATACCACGAAGGTCAGGATCTCCGGATGCTTCATGGACAACCCTTCCGTCTTTTATCATATTGTCAAAAGCTATAATTGTGGAGCTATTGGACAATTCAAGTGCATATTCGAAATATTTAGGATAGCTTATCTTATCTGCATCGATAAAAATGAAATCGAATTTTCTCCCTTCTTTTATCATGTCTTCCATAACCTGCAACGCATCACCAACAATACGTTCAACTTTATCACTCAGACCGGCTTTTTCAAAGAATACTCCGGCGAGATCTGAATTTTTCTGGTTTACATCGACTGTGGTCAGCTTTCCCCCTTCAAGACCTCTTGCTATATAGATGCCACTATACCCTGTTAGAGTACCTATCTCCAATGCGTTCTTTGCCCGGGACATCCTGCACAATAAATACATAAATACACCTTGTTCCGGGGCAACCTGTATCAAAGGTATCTCTGCTTTATCTGTCTCTGATATTAATTCGTCGAGTAAAACATCCTGCTTTACAAATTTATCAAGTATATAATTGTATAGCTCCTTATTCAAAGGAACACTTTTCATTTCCTTCATAACGATTTTGTGTTTTTTACCTTATTGTTCAGCCGGTTTTGATTTTGATTTAAATTTCCTGATAAGGAATACTACTAAACCAATAAATAAGCCATAGAAAAGTCCGATCAACACTGCAGCTATTATTGAAAAATACTTAGGATCTAAAGACTCCGGCATATTCTCAAATTCTTCCAGAATTTTTGCATGGTTTAGGATATACTGATTCCAGAATATGAAAACAACTATTCCATTTAATAAAGATTGAAAGAAACCTGCAAGAAATCCTTGGGTTACCAGTAATTTTACCGCGGTTTTTTCGATTATAAAGGCTGACATAAAAGCAATAATTACCCATACCAGCCATTCTAATCCGGCTATCAGCCCGAAAACATTAAGTATCCCTACGACTAAACCAAATAAAGATACACCCAGTACACTTTTCCAATTCATAATTTAGAATATTTATTTATTTAAAAATTTGTTTTAGATGGTGCTCCATGTGGTCTACGTAATCAATTATCAGCCATTCTGAGGTTTGAATATCACCCTGGATATCCCACTTAACTTCAAGCTTATCTTTTGGATAGGTCTCGAAGATATGCAATATGTGTGTATTATAAGCTTTCCACAAATCTAATATTTTCTGGCTGTCTTCTTTACAATAATTTTGAACAGTGACCCATTCATCCTGTGAGTATTTAATCAGCATGACCGGCTCACTTTCGAACTGAGATAGCACAAACCGGTTGTGATTATTACATGCTGAATCTATCAAATGTCCGAGTATCTCTTTCTTCGACCATTTTCCCGGAGCCGGAGGTGTGCTTAATTCTTTTTCCGAAAACTTAGAAAATTTTTCGGGGACTTCAGATAAATGTATTTTGAGGCGTGAAATTGCGTCTTCTATCATTCCTTTAATGATTTAGACTTTAAATTATAAAACAATTATCTCAGGTGAAATCTAAAATTCAGGGTAGAATATCCTTTTAATGGATTTAGCTTTACCGGTTTTTGTATAAATTTCACATATCACTCCGGCAAACCTCAGGTCATCTGTTGCTACTACATGTTTTTGAGGTGTACCATATTTAAAGCGCTTTATGGATTGCTCTTTTTTCATTCCTATCACAGAATCATATGAACCTGTCATTCCTACGTCTGTTATGTATGCCGTTCCATCGGGAAGTACTCTGTTATCCGCCGTTGGTATGTGTGTATGTGTTCCTACTACAACGCTTGCTCTTCCGTCTGCATACCAGCCAAAAGCCATCTTCTCTGCGGTCGCTTCTGCGTGGAAATCAACAAATAATATATTTGTCTCTTCTTTAATCTTTTCCTGTGCCCAATCAAAAGACCGGAAGGGACATTCAAGCGGCTTCATCATTGCTCTTCCCAGAAGGTTGAGAATCCCTATCTTTACACCCGCGACGGGAATCTCATAAATTCCAAACCCCTTTCCATAAACTCCTTTCGGATAATTAAAAGGGCGGAGAACCTCCGTAGCATCATTAAAATACTTATGAGCTTGTATTTTATCCATTGTGTGATTTCCGCCTGTCAGAACATTAATTCCCAGATCCAGAAGACTCTTTGCGTCCTTTTCAAGCGTACCCATTCCCTCAGTGATGTTTTCCGCGTTTGCGATGGTAAAATCGACTTTGTACTTGGTTATAAAACTGGGCAGTAAGGATTTGGTCAGATTATAACCCGGTTCCCCGATAATATCTCCAATAAATAATACGTTTAAGGTGTCTTTCAAATGGCGGGCGGTCCTTATTGTGAATTAAAAATAATCGTTAAGATCAAGCCCTCTCCATTCACAGTAGAGCTTGAGGTCTGATTGAATCGATTTAAAAATTGCTGCTAATGCTACTGCGTCATCGGTTAATCCCAGCAGGGGAATAAGGTCAGGCATCAGATCAAATGGATTTAAAAAATATAACACTCCTACAGTCAAAAGTCCGATTGTTCGCCAGGGAATCTCCCTGTACCTTCCTGCCTTATAATCTTTAACCATCTGTAGTGCAAGCTTTACCTGGTTATAGAGTTTACCAAACTTATCTTTGTTCAGCTTTTCGCTTTTTTCACGTATCTCGTCCTCGTGAACTATTACTTCATCTACTTCTTCAGGTGTTACTTCCTGGCTTTCATGCTCTATCAGGTCTATAACTTCCTGGTCATGTATGTCCTTATTTTCTTTACTCATTAATTCGTTCTATTTATCTAATATATATTAAATTAGAGTATTCTTCAATCCGATATGGACTTAATTGTGTACCTGTAATCTCCAAATGCCAGAGCCGAATCCTTAATTCCGCTCAATTCTAACGTGATAGGGTAAATTTTCGCCGGCGGACAGTTTGGAAACCAGTTTCTTCCTTCCGGGACAATGATAAGTAACCCGTTATCATCCCCCGCTGCTGTAAAGGATTCATTGTCTCCTGAAAATAATGGGATGCCTGTCGCCTCATTTATTTCTTTAAAAAACTCTTCAACATTTTTTACCGGCATTCCTATCTCACTTATTGAGGTTATGTTATTAAAGGAAAATTCTCCGTTAGAAGCATTTTCAAGCCTGTGTCTTGCAATAAACTCAATAATGTTTCCTGCGGGATCATAAAAATAAATAGAATGAGCGTCCCATGAACGGAAATCTATTATATTCTCACCATTATAAGTCATTGGTTCAGCTTTAGCTTGGATCCACTCCAGGGACTGTACTATCATATTTTCAGATATATTGAAAGCAAAATGGTAAAAAGCGTTTCCATTACCTTGCTCAAATGTTAACAAGGAACTCCCGGCAATTACAGTAAAAGATTTATCATTTTCAGAGAAACATTTAAATCCAAGAGTATTTAAATAAAACTCTTTAAGTTCTCTTAATTTACCCGTTTGCAATTTTACCTTCTTTATATCCATTACTATAAATAAAAAAGCATCTTTAAAAGATGCTTTAAAAATATAAGAAAACTCCCTGTTACCTGTTAGGCACTTGCAGTTGCGGCCGTACTCTCGGTTTTCTTCTTCCCCTGTATTAGTGCAATAACGATTGATACGATAAGTACCATAAATCCCGCTATGACTCCGTCTAAAACCAATGCCTGCCAGTTGTTTATTCTCATTCCAAAATATGTATAAAATACATACGGTACACTTAGATACAACCCAAGCCAGAAACCGCATGCGAATCCTTGCATTAAGGGGGAACCCCCTTTGTTGAAATATTTTGAATAAATAATACTTATTAAAAGAGCTTGTGAAATGTTTGCTGCTATCAATGCCCAGAATCTTAGTGACTCCATCTCGCGCTGTACTGTGGCGTACGCTTCACTGAAATAATCCATAAACATAACCGCATAAAATAAATAACCCAAAGCGAAAAAAAGTATCGCCCCAATAATAGTAGAAATAATGATTTTCATACCCTTACTCCTTTTTGGTTTATTATTTTAGCCGGAGGATTACAATCTGTAGAATAAGAGTTTTGGCTGGATTAAATTTAACAGTTTTAATTTTAAATTACTTATTAAAACTTGCGCATTACAGGGAAATATTGATAATACAAATAGATATTATGGAAAAATTTCTATTTCGGTCCCGTTATCGATTACATTCCAGATTTCTTCGATCTCGTCATTGGTAACTGCTATACAACCGTCTGTCCAGTCTGTCGAAGTATAATAAACCGCGTTCCAGTCCATCTCATTCGGAAAACCGTGTATCATTATATCTCCTCCGGGGGAAACCCCCATTTCTTCCGCCCTTTGTTTATCATCACCGTTTGGGTATGAGATATGTAATGATAAATGGAATTTACTGTTTGGATTTCGCCAGTCGAGTATATATTTCCCCTCCGGTGTTTTGCTGTCACCTTCCATTTGTTTGTGTCCAACAGGATTTCCGCCAAGGGATATGTCATATTCCTTCAATGCGTTGCCCTCTTTCATCAAGATCAATCTCCTGTCTTCCTTGTAAACTATTACTTTATCGGCTTTGATTCCGGGAGGTAGTTTTTTGGATTCGGATTTTCCGGGCTGCTCTCTTTTTATTAAATAAAATCCCGCTAACCCAACTGCTGAAATTGCAGAGAAGGTTACTAAGTATTTAACAACTTTACTAAATGACATTAACCGCAGACTTGTTTGAAAACACGAAGGAAATTCAATCCAAGGATCTTTCTTATGTCTTCCTGGCTGTATCCTTCACAGAGGAGAATATATGTGAGGTTGGGATACTTTGAGACGTAAGATAATTCATATGGAGGAATTATTTAGCCGTAGAAATACGATCATA
>CALGOI010000014.1 GCA_937959065.1 uncultured Ignavibacteriota bacterium
TTGAATATATGTTTTGTAAAGTTGCTGTACTGGGAGAAGATTACCCGGAAGTTTGTAAGGTGTTAGAAGAAACACAATCAGGACTTACTGTAAACTCCAATATTCCTGAATCGATAGCTGAAAAAGCAATTTATTTATTACAAAACCCACAGAAGATGTTAAACATGGGTGAAAATGGAAGAAAAGCTGTTCTTGAAAAGTACAATTTTGAAAATGAATTAGTTAAAATGGACGGATTTTACAGAAAAATTGCGGGATAGATAGTGTCTGATAAACTTGTTAAATATTTAGCCAAAAGTGAAAAATTAAGAACCGCTTCACCTTCCTGGTTGAGAAAAATAGCCCGTAAGATACTTCCCGTAAACCGGTATAATAAATACCTTTGGGCAGAAGAAAATCCCTATATTGGAACTCCAAATGAGGTATCATTCTCCGGAAGTTCAGTTAATAAGCTTGGAATAATATTTGATCCTGCTCAGTATCATAAATATTATATGACTGCTTGTATTGACATGGATGTTTCATATGAAGTTATTGATATCATGAGAAACGATTGGCTGGATAAAGTCAATTCTTCCGGATGTTCAGGGATTCTAATATGGCCGTTAATTACTTCAAACGTCTTAAAAGAAATGGTAGATGAACGATTAAAGATTATAGAGGAAAATCTTTGTATACCTGTTTATCCGCCTTCGAATGAAGTATGGTTGTTGGATAATAAAAGAAGGGTTACAGATTGGTTAAAGGCAAATGGTTTTTCGCAACCAAGAACGGATTGTTTCTTTATTGAGGAGGAAGCTATCGAGTTCTCTAAGAATGCTGATTACCCTATAGTTTTTAAAACTACTCAAGGCAGTGTCTCCAGGGGAGTTAAAATATTGTACAAATCAAATGATGCACTTAGTATTATAAGGAAGGCATTCTCAAAGGGTATTGTACAGGAGAGGAGTGACCCAAGAAATTTCCAATGGGATTTTGTAATGTTCCAGGAATATTTGCCGGATGTCGAAGAGAAACGCATGATCAGGATAGGGGATTCATTTATATGTATTGATAAAGTAAGGGTTGGTGATTTCCATAGCGGTTCCGGATAT
>CALGOI010000015.1 GCA_937959065.1 uncultured Ignavibacteriota bacterium
TGGTAACTTTACCAAATATTGTATATTTGCCATCAAGGTGTGGTGTCCGGGAATGTGTAATGAAGAACTGGCTTCCTTCAGTATCTTTACCGGCTGATGCCATACCGAGTGTACCCCTCTCATAAGGCAGCGGAGAATACTCACCTCTTATAGAATAACCCGGTCCGCCAAAACCTGTACCTGTTGGGTCACCTCCCTGTATCACAAAGTTTGGAATAACCCTGTGAAATCTTGTGCTGTCAAAATAATCTTTCTCAGCAAGTTTTAAAAAGTTTATAACTGTAAATGGTGCAACATTTGGATACATTTCAAGTTCAATGTCACCTTCCTGAGTTTTCATTATTACAGTCACATTTTCAGCAGAGGAAAGATAACCCCAGTCAAAATCCGTGTGCTTAGAATACTTTCCAGGATCGACCTCTATCTTCTCACCGGTAATCTTTTCGATAGCTCCGGCTGAAGCAACTGCAAGATCATAGCTGTCCCTTTCAAGATTCTTTCGTAATTCATCCAGCATTACCGTATCTTTTAACTCGCCAAATGTCTCAGCAAAGAGAGTCATCACATCAACATCTTTGGGATATTCAAACCCGGCATACTCAAAATTTAGTACTTGTTTATTCTCTGCAACCCAATCTTCTCTTTCCAGCATTTGCTCGGTTTGAAGCCCCTGCAGAGAATAAAAAACTATATCCGGTTTCCTGGAATCGGCAAACTCGATAAATGATAATCTTGCCAGATTAAGACTTTCCTCGGATTTCATTTTTGGTAGAAGTGCAACCAGGGTTTCTACATAAGCCCGGTAAATTCTTCCGAGAACTGCAGAAGGTATCATTTCTCCGGTGGTATTGGGAAAAAACTCATTATGACGTACAACTACTGCACTAATACTATCCCTTAACTCCCTGACAACATCACCGTCTTCAAAATACTGGAACCCTTTAATTATTGCTTCATCCATTACCACTGAAGAAGAATGGTAAAACTCTACGAATAAAACTTTTCTGGATTCATCTTTCATTATCCTTGCATAAGCATTTATAGCAGCAGCTCTCACATTGTATGAAAACCATCCTCCCGAACCAATGATAGACATCAAATATGAAGTTCCGGGAATTTTTACAGGTTTATCTCCCTTAGTTGAAAAATCAAACTGTGAGAAAAGCTTACCAGTGTTATCAGCAGCCGTAATTTTAACATAATCTGACTTGTCGGTTACCGTTTCAGCAAAAGCTCCTTCTATCATATCCTGATATTGTTTAACAGAATCCAATGTAAAATTACCAAGAGTATTTAAAATATTGACTTTCACCCTCCAGTCAGTTTCTGTTTTAAGCATATCCACCAGCAATGGAACATCACCGGTTTCTTTAATTGCGTTTCAAGCATAAACAGCATAAGACCTTGTTTCAGGATCCGTAAATTTAAGAAAATTTAATATCTTTTGTCT
>CALGOI010000016.1 GCA_937959065.1 uncultured Ignavibacteriota bacterium
GTTGTTTTCGTATGATATTATTATGCAGCCGAGTGAGCTGTTCCAGAATCTCCCCGCGTCGTGAACATTTATCCCGAAGAAACCGGTGTCGTATTTTACTAGATTGCCTTTGTTCTCGGAACGTGCTACCCGGACAGGGTTTGCATCCTGTCCAAGGGCAGTTCGTCCGCGCACCCAGTTGTGAGGTCTTACATGATATGATTCGTACGCCCCCTCACAGAGGTGCGCCCTTCCCCGCTTTAACCTGGTGTAGTCACGAAGCGTGATCGGCGCGCAAGGATCAGTCGTGCATGGAAATTCGTATAAGCGGTAACAGTCATCCGGTCTGTTCTCGAAAACCATTAGCTTATCGTTATTCCTTACCTTATTATTAAAGTCTAGTTCTTCGTTATTCCTGACGGCAATTACATTGATAGTCCCTTCCTTCTCATTCCATTGCGGGTTGCCGTATATTGGAAGTTCCTCTTTTTTGCAATGTTCAATAAAGCGGGCAGTAATGTCCTGCCAGGTCTTATATTTGCTGGGCATAGTGGTAGTAGATTTAAATTTACAAATGTTTTACTTTGTCTCTTTTGTTACTTCTCTCTTTGTTACTTTGTCTCTTCCAGTTTCTGAATTCTTATTTCGTGGTCGTGGTAGAGTTCGTTTAGTTTAGATATTTCGTTCTTCAGATCCTTCAATGCATCTTTTATCCCGGAGAGCTTGTCATTTATCAGGTATCCGATTATAGCAAGCAGTGCTCCAATTAATATTGATATCATGTCATCGGGCATATCATCTTATTATGGTTTTGTTTTTACTACAGCGAATTTGCTGTTGAATAGTTTTGCTCCCGCGTGAGCTACCATATCGTGAACCCACTGAAGGTTGGTTGTATCCCAGGATGAATTCACTTCACCCGCTCTGTTAAGAAGGAACGCAACACCGGGACCGTAGAACGCTGTTAACGAATACTGTCCGCCGACCTGCGCTACATTACCGGAAATAAACGTTCTGAAACCGAGCACATAACCGATCTCACCTGACTCCAGGTAATTCGTATTGAATGTCATTGCGTCTCTGAGTTCGTCTATCGCGAAGAACTCATCTTCGATGTTAGCATCGATTACGAGTACTCTTCCGCTTTTCGGAACTTTGTTCGTGTCCATTGATTTCTTGATTGCCAGGAGGTCTTCCCATGCGAGCGATGCTCCCGCGAAATCACCCGCGTTAGTCGTCGTCTGCGCCTGTGTTACAACCAGGTTATCGAATTTCTCCTGTAGTACTAGTGATGCCGAATTAAGATATTCCCTTATTAATGAACCGGCTGATTCGAACTGCGCTAACAGCTCATCTGCCAGCGGTACCGCGTAACCTACAAGCGGTACGTTTACAAGGTTTGTGTCGCCCTTTGTCTTCTTCCTGTCGGAATCGACAAGAGGTGTCCCGGCTGTTTTTACTACGGGAACAGCCAGGTCGGGAACGTCCACCGAGCTTGCTCCCGGTCTTACCATCGAATCGAATGCCCTGTTCGCAAGCTGGAATATTCCCTGTGATTCTATCAGACGCGTTATTACGCTGTCTGCTACTAATGTTTTTGAAAATGCCATATGAATTTTAAAGTTTAATTTAGTTTAACAGATCGCTTTCTTCTCTTAAGCTTCCGATCTCTTCCTCAGTAAGTAACCTCGAGTATTTACCCGGATCTTTCAGCACGTCGCTGTAAGTCAGTTTTGTGCCGTCGGGTTTTATAAATTTCCTGTTGTCACTGCCCAGGAAACCGCTCGTATTGATCTTGTTTTTAAAAAGTGATTTAGACGGAAGCTTATCGACGAACGCGATACACGCCTCGAGGTTCTCCTCCGCGAAAGTCCTGATTTCACTTTCCTGCGCGGGAACGATCTTTGATTCGGCGATCGCGAATTTTATCAGCATGTCAACTGCCGTTTTCCTGAACTCCCCGGCGCTTTCATTTATCGCGGTGAATTTCTTTCTGAGCTCATCAGCAATGTCGCCTTCGTCATAGTCATCTTTTAACTCGATGCCTATCTGACCCGCGAATGTAAGAATTTTCTCCATTTGGTTTTTTTTATTTTGTTTTGAATTAGTCTTCTCTTTAAGTGTATAAAGAGTCTTGCCTGATACCATCTCCGGCTTGTAGTTCCTCTCAGGCGCGGTAAACTCAAGTGGGGCAAGCCCTGCCACTGCCGGACGGTTTGTAAGTGCGATCGCGACCAGGTAAAGCCTGCCCTTCAGCGGCTCGTAATTCAGCTTGCCAAACTCCACCGAGCACCGCCTGTACTTCTTTTCCTTTACCATTCCGATTAGATCATCATCCAGGTGTGAGAATGAAGCGTAGAGCTTGTTCTCTTCAGCGTGAAGAGACTCAACCCACCCGTATGCTTTTGGCTCTTCCGGTGTAACTGAACCCGGATGCCCTATCCATACCGGCGCTTCATATACAGACGGGTCGTATGACTCCGCGATCTGTTTTAAGTCTTCGGCAGTAACTGTGCCCTGGGGGTACCTGCCTGCCGTGAAGACGTGAAAATAATTTTTGTCTTTTAATTTTTTCATAACGGTACAAATTTAATAAAGAAGGGACATTAGAGTAAAGACCAAGAGGGTTATATACGTATGTATCCCCGATTGCCGAATATCTGTTAAAAAATTAGCTGGTTATTTTTGGGTGGTTTTTAGCTCAGGATGGGTTTAAAAGTGCAACTTGTGAAAAATTAACACAAGCAAAAATTTTTTATTAGAAGATGTATATTGAAAAATAGGCACTAAGACTAGCAATAATGTGAAACAAACTATGCATGTATCCGGAGTCACTTATTAAAGAATACTCAGTTATTACTACAGGTCTGTAGAGTGTCAATGGTTTTTTTTAAAATTTACAAAGCTTGACCATTATTGTCCTGAAAAATAGCCAAAAATAAATTTAATCGGAATAGATACTTATATGCCATTTGGGGATATATACGTATATAACCTCTTTTGATTTGATTTATACCTCACCGGGTTTTAAATTTGTACCGTTTATTAAATTAAAATCTACTACCACATGCAAGAACAGATCAGAGACCGGCTGATCGAAATTATCGATTCATCCGTTCCAAATCTTACCGGCAGTGTTGTCCGTTACAGGGGAGAATTCGAAAAGGATTCCGAATGGAACCCGGAATTTCCATCCTGTTTTGTCTTCCTTAAAGGATTCACAAAGGATATAGAAGGCACATACGGAGAGACGCTAAAGAAAAGTTATTCTTTTACTATTTATGCAGCTGACCGTGATGACTGTGCCGCGCTGGCTGAACAGATATACAATTCTTTCGACGGGATACAAATAGAAACAGACGACCACTTCTATAATCTGAATGTACGGGCGGTTAAAATGCTCGGATTCTATGACAGTGTCGATGTTTAGACAATCGAAATTTTAGTTAAATAATTAAAACTACCACATGGAATTTCACATGGAATTTATTAACAAGATCCGCCGCTCGCTTTCCGATTCGCTTGTTAAGTTTGCCTTCAGCGGGAAGAAGGAAATGGAAAGCAAGGTTATCCGGCACAGCGGGTTTAAAAATGTATTCGGGCTTTACACGGAGGAGTTCGCCGGTCTGACTGCATACAATGTCAAGCATTACTTCGAGTCCGCCCGCAAAGGGCTTAACTTCTTCAAAGCTTCATTGTTCGAGGAAGTAAAACGGAAGGATATCCAGATTGGCGGCGTATGCCAGTCACGTAAGCTGGGCATCACCGGCCGTCATAAGCTCAACCGTCCCGCAGACCTGGTTAAAGAAAGTGACAATGAGATCAGGGATTTCGTCATCACTAACCTGTCAAAACTAAATCTCCCAGTTTTTATTTCCGATATTGTGGATGCGAGTATTACGGGTGTAAGTAATTTTGAGATAAACTATGAAAACCTGGACGGCAGGCTATACCTTAAGAATGTCGTTAAGATACCTAATGAACTTATTTTATATGATGAGACTCTCGACAGATACGTTTACCTGGCTGAAGAAGACAGGGACATTTTCAAATTGCGAAGTGTAATGACCGGCTTCGACGACCGGCTCGACCTTTCGCGCCTCAATACCATCGAACTCCCTGAGGAGAAAGTGCTCGAGGTTCACGCCCTCGACGGAAACGCAGGGAACGGGCTGATGAACGGATGTATCGATTCACTCATCTGGGCATTCTTTTTCAAAAGCTATCTCATTAAGGACCTGGCTACTTTCCTCGAACTCTTCGCGATACCCGCTATTATTGGCAAGTACGACCCGCTTATGAACAGGGAGGATAAGGTAAAATTCGATAATGCGATACGTGACTTTGGTAACCACTTCCGGATGATCGTTAGTAAGGACGCCGAGATCGAGTTCGTCACCGATACTAATAAGGGCAGCTCGAGTGAGATATATCACCGCACTCGGGAATACTGGGATAAGAAGATCGCCATCAGGGTACTCGGACAGAACTTATCTACTGAAGTGGATACGGGCAGCTATGCAGCCGCGCAGGCGCACAGCATCATTCGGGAGGATTTCATCGTTTCCGATATGATACTATGTGAAACAGCGGTCAACTCTCTTATCAGGAAGCTGGTCGATCTGAATTTCACCGGGGTCAGTGAATACCCGGTATTTGAGTTTCCCGAGACGAAGGGGCTCGATGAAAAAAAGAAGCTCGCTGAGATTTACGAATCACTGAGCGGGCTGGGGATTTCACCCGATAAAGATGAAATAACCCGTGAGCTGGGAATAAAAACCGCCGGAGACAGGGAGATCGTCGAACGGCTGAAGGAATTCTCCCGCTCTTACTCCTTCAACGGCGAAATGAAAGAATTCCTAGACAACATCTTAATTGAATCAGTATAGAGAAAAATCAAAATTCATCATCCCCCATTTCATCATATATGCATACACTCGTTCCCTCCGGAGGAGTCCTTCGGACAAACTCCGATTTGGGAACGTAAAAATAGGAATGACAAATACTTTACGAACTTTATAAACTTTACAAACTAATGTACTCAACACAGGACGACATACTAAAACGCATCAGGAAACGCGAACTAGATAAGCTCATAGACAGCACTGAAGGCGAACCGGGCTCAGCCGATATACTCAACGAAGCCATCGCCGCCGCGGACAGCATAATCGACGGCTACCTTAAAAATGCAGTGAAGACTCTGCCGATGGAAGATCCGCCTGAAGCCATCGTGGACTGTTCCGCTAACATCGCGATTTTCATCCTCCATTCCAGGATTCAGTATCACAATATACCTCAGTTCTGGAAGGAGAGGTACGATATCTGTATCTCGTATCTTCGGGATGTCTCAAAAGGACTCGCGAACCTCGACAAAGCGATAGATGAAGACGAACAGCAGGAAAGCATAAAAACATATTACAACACAAACGTATTCAAGAGTGATATATATTGAGCATTTGCTAATATTGCTGATTTTTATGAAATACCTAAGCTATATTAATTAAATAAATACATTGGTTTAACTCGGAATCTTCATCAATGATTTACTGTTATTATTTGTATAGCGATATGTAACCACATTTTTATTTATGTAGTATAATGGTTGTACAACAATTATGTTGACAGTTAAACGTCAAGTGTATATATTATAATCTAACTTTTGGAGTTTATATGGAAAAAAATAATAAAAAAATAGAACCTATAGATCTGACTAAAGTATTAGATGGTTATGAAGATAAGTGGGTAGTTATTGACAATGATTATTCTAAAATTTTAAAATCGGGTGATTCTCTTGATGAAATAAAGGATTTTGCAAGTCAGGGAATAATAATGCTTGTTCCAAATCCAAACTATGCATTTACTCCTTCCTTTTGTGAATGAAATTTCAATATAAAAAGCAAAAAATAAATAATCCTTTTTATTCTGTAAATCTAATTCCAAGTTTGCTTGTAGATGTAAACAAGGTTGGAACAAAAAAGGGATATCGAATTGAAGGGTTATTAGATTCTGGAGCAGATTATTGTGTTATAAATTCAGGATATGCTGAACTCTTAATTGACGTTCCCTACACTCAGGGGACATTAATGAAATCTAGAGGTGTAGAAGGAACTAAAGATGGAATAGATTTATATTTTCATGAAATTGATATCGAGATAAAGGGATTAACAAAAATAACAACTCATGTAGGTTTTACAAATTCAAAGAATGTAAATTTTTTATTAGGAAGATTTGGCTTTTTTGACAGGTTGAAAGTTTACTTCAATCAACCAAAAGGATATTTTGATATTTCATAAGTATAATTAATAGTTTAATTTTTACCAAACTACCACAAAACATGAACACTGATAAACAATTCAGCAGTGCTCGTATGCTCATTACAGAGATTATCGAGCGCGACTTCAACCCGGATGACAATAATGTATATTTCAATTATGATGGCAGATCATTTAATGTATCTTCTTCTGCCCTTAAAGATATTGCATTAATCCTTGCATCCGAATACAACCTTTCAAATGGAAAGGAATTATTAAAGGTGGACAGGGACCAGCTTCTGCGTTCCCAGCTTTTCCACCTTGCTCAAGAGGCTATCCGCCTCGTTGACGAGAGCAAAGATCCAAAATATCTTCGCTCTCTCACACAGATTTATAAAGACCTTAAAGTAAACCATCCTCCTTTCTCACCTGACCTGGAGACTTTCTTTAGGTGCATGCAGGAATTCAAACCCCGCATTTCACGTGAGGAATGCATTGCTTTGATCAAAAAGCATAGCGTAGAGGAGGAGTAAATGTTAAAGGATAAAAAACCCTCCTTGCTTTTACAGGCTCAGAGGGAAGAGCGTCGTATATCTGCTATGAAGCGGCTGTCCGACAAAAACGGACTTGGATTTTACAAGTTGATGAGAGAACTCCTCCCGAATTACAAACCGCTCCCCAAACTCGTCCGTTGGCATAAAGGCCTCCAATTGGAAAAGGGAATAAAGGGTGGAGTTCGTTCCGGTAAGACTCACGCGCTTATGGCTGAAGCCATTGTGCTTGCTTACCTTAACCGTCCTTATTTCCATTTGTCGCTTTCACCCTCTTTCGATAATGCTTGCGACACCGTTGTAAAAACTCTCGAAGAGCTGTGTGAGGATAACGGTTTGTTTTATCAATGGCAAAAATCGAACCGGGTCTTCAAAATTTATAATGGCCTGGAAAAACAAGACCACGCCAGCATACTCATTTACGGAGCGGATATGTCATTCAAAGGGATCACTGCCGCGTCAGGCGATATCAATGAACCATTCTCCATACCCAAAAAGAAGATTCTTATCTGGTGGGAGAGGATTTCACACCCGGATTCCGTACGCCTCGTGCGGCTCTGGGGCGGTACAGCCGAGCCCGATAAAATGCAGTGGGGATGGGAGTACTGGGATAAAGAGGAAACAAATGACGACCTGTCATTCATCACAACAATAACTACCTACGATAATATCTACCTGTCTGAAGACTACACGCTGCGTCTCGAACAGAAATACGACAGCCGCATGCGTGAGGTCTATATGATGGGCAAAAACATTAACCTTTCTGCCGACCGTGCCTACTACGCATTCGACAACGAAAGAAATGTGATCGAGTCCTCTTTCCCAAGCCCCAGCTTGGGAAAGCCCACGCAACGAGTCATTCTCGGCTTCGACTTCAACGTAGATCCCATGTGCGCAGTCGAGATTATTCTTAACGGTGAAGTGAGAACACAAATAGATGAGTATATCATTCATTCATCCAATACGGGAGAACTATGTGAATACATCATCCGGAAGTTCGATGAAAAATACGATAAAAACCGGCTGACGCTTCTCATAACGGGTGATGCTTCAGGCAGGGCAAGAAAGACAGCCGGCTTCGGCAGGACTGATTACAGTATTATCAAAGAAGCATTCGACAGGGCGGGATACAGGTTCGATCTCTATGTGCCGAATCAGAATCCGAATGTCCGCGACAGGATCAACTTCACGAATAAACTATTTGAAACCGGAAATTACGTCATTACCTCAAACTGCAAACAATCGATCAAAGACCGGGGGCTGGTTACATGGAAACAGGGCACGGAGGGATTTGTTATCGATAAATCACGAAAGGACGTTTCGCATTTATCTGATGCGGGGGATTACGCCCTTTGGGCCAGCAGGAAGATAGAAAGCGGAGAAGTAACCACGGTTGAACCCATCGGGCAGTCCAGAGAGTATTTGATATGAATCAGGAGTATAATCTCACATCGAACGGTGATTTTTGTATGCCGGCGATATTCACTTCTTTTATTAGAGGATGCCGCGGGTTAATCAGCATATTGTATGAATCCGGTACGATCGATGAGGGTACTTTTAAGATCAGATTAGCTTGCTGCTTTATGAAGTCGTCGCCAATATTCCTTGTTTCGTCTGTAAATGGAAATTCATTCCATCCTTTTGGTAGGGAGTTAATTTTTACTTCGCTGAAGGCAGTATTATCCGGGATTTCGATTTTCACCAGGACAAAATCATCGGGGACGGAAGATTTTGGGATATGTACCAGTACCTCCAGCATGCAAAGGGCTATGCTTTCGGATGTGTACAGCATCGGTACACCTGTGCTGTTCCATCTCCCGCCGGATAATTCAGCGCCCTTACCGGAGAGGTCTTTCTTAAATTTGTTTTTACAGATCCGGTAAACGGTCATGCGAAGATGCCCTGCTCAATACGGGAGAGCTCGTCCATCAGTATATCCACGCCAAAGGAATTTGTTAGGAGGTCGATCGGTTTTTTGTTTTTTAGGAAGGAGCTGGGAGTCATCAGCCAGTGGCGGTATTTTTCTTTGTTGCCAAAGACTTCCTTTCCTTTTTTATCCAGCTGCTTCAATTCCAGTATCCTTTGGGAATGGAGTGCAGAAAATGTTTTATGTTCTTTTTTGTATCTTTGCAATGTTCTTTCGGATAATTCTAATAAAGTGCTGACTTTATTGTAAGGTATTACATTATCTTTTACAAAGTCTTCAAATTCTGTATATTTTAGTCCTTTATTGGCTTTTGTATAGAGTGTGTATTTATCCATAAAATATATACCGACAATTTTCTGTTTAATATACGACATTTGTCCAATAACAAAAAGGCATTTTATATTCTATAAAATCAAAAAAATGAACGAAAATTCTCAGTTCTGGAAGATACTTTCTACTAAAAAGGGGTTTAAAGGTGACTGGATCGATATGAATGTCGATGATGTAGAGCTTCCTGACGGAAAAGTGATCCGGTTCGAAGCCGTACATTATCACAATAACGGTGTAGGTATAGCCGCGGAGAATGATGAAGGAAAGATAATTCTTGTAAAAAGCTACCGGTACATAAATGACTTCACCGGGTGGGAGATACCCGCAGGCACAATAGATAAAGGCATGCATCACTCGGATGTCATAGTAAAGGAGCTAAAGGAGGAGGCAGGCTGCGAAGTAGATAAAGAAAATCTGAAATACCTCGGCTTCCATTACGCCTCTATTGGTTCGAGCTCACAGCAGTTTCACTGCTATCACGCGACAGGAGTCAGACAGGTGACGGGTGAACTTGACGAAAACGAGATACTTGATGCGAAGTGGTTCACAAAAGATGAGATAAGGGAAATGATAATGAATAACGAAATAAAAGACGGATTCAGCTTATCAGTACTTCAAAGGATATTGATGGAAGAAGGTAAATAACTATTCAGGTACAACTTTACTATAATTATTAATGTTACTAAGGTCGTTTGCTTTTGGGAAATTTATGAAAATATACAGGATTGTTACCAGCAATCCGAAAACCGCATAGATGAGGTTGTAGTTTATAAACAGGTTAGTAGTGACGCAGAATATTCCACCGAGATCGCACATAGCGAAAGCTAAAATATAAACCCCTGTATAAAGCTGTTTGAAATTCTCGCGGTTAATTTTTTTCAACCTTGCTTTTCTGATGTAAACTGATGAAATGCAAAGGATGGGGCAAACAATAACGGAAATGAGATTCAACATTGCAAGGTCTTTGTTGACGTTACTCTCTGCAACGAATAATCCGGCAAGAAATATCATAACCAACCCGCCGGCAATTGCTCCGCCGATCAATTTAAGTTTCTGCGCAATGATAGTAAATCTAACTTCGTCTACTAATTTTAGAGATTCATTCATACAGCAATAAATTGTTTGTGTTTCAAATTAATATTATTTTAGAGAATAATAAACCCGAATAATGTGAAATGAGCCGTGAAGGCAACATAAATACCTCCGAAAAACTCCCCGAAGACCTGGATTTCGTTACCCGGGTAAGGCCGCGTGAATTCAGTGAATTCATCGGGCAGGAAAAAGTTAAGGAGAATTTAAAAGTCTTCATCGAAAGTTCGAAAAGACTTGGCGAATCGCTCGATCATGTGCTTTTTACCGGACCGCCCGGGCTGGGCAAAACAACACTGGCTCATATTATTGCAAATGAGTTAGACACGGAGATAATAAGCACTTCAGGTCCTGTAATCGAAAGACCGGGTGACCTGGCGGGGATGCTTACCAAGCTTAAGGACAAGGAGATATTATTCATAGATGAGATACACAGGATACCAAAAGTAGTAGAGGAGTTTCTATATTCAGCGATGGAGGAATACAGGCTGGATATTATGGTAGACCAGGGCCCTGCGGCGAGAAGCATTCCGCTAAAGCTGGAACGATTCACACTAATCGGAGCTACTACAAGGCAGGGACTACTTTCATCACCTATGCTCGACAGGTTTGGAATAACGTCACACCTGGATTATTATAATAATGATAACCTGAGCAGTATAGTAAAGCGCTCGGCGAAGATACTAGGAATAGAGATCACCGACGAAGGGTGCATTGAAATAGCGCAGAGGAGCCGTGCTACACCCAGAATTGCAAACCGATTACTCAGGAGGACGCGTGATTTTGCAATTGTAAAGGGTGATGGCAAGATAGATAAGGAGATTGCAAAATATGCGCTGGAATCTCTTGGTGTTGATGAATACGGACTGGACAAC
This sequence comes from uncultured Ignavibacteriota bacterium, assembly GCA_937959065.1. Classification (GTDB taxonomy): domain Bacteria; phylum Bacteroidota; class Ignavibacteria; order Tepidaquicellales; family Tepidaquicellaceae; genus JAEYVS01. The sequence goes on from CALGOI010000016.1 coordinate 11,003, forward strand.
GTGGATAAGAAGATATTAGAAACTATTATAGTGAAGCATAACGGCGGTCCGGTAGGATTGGGGACAATCGCGGCATCGATAGGAGAAGATACCGGTACGATAGAAGACGTTTACGAGCCGTTTCTATTAATAGAAGGTTTTATCAGGCGGACTCCAAAAGGAAGAGAGGCCACCGATCTTGCATTCAAACATCTCGGCATTAAAAAGAGTTATTCAAAAAAGAGGGGCGAAAACGGGGCTACACTTTTCGACAACTAACAAAGCATAACTGATGGAATACAAAATTAAATTTGTTTTCGTTTTGGTAATTGCTGTTTCGCTTGTTATGGGATGTTCATTTATAACAGATCTAAAAGAAAAGCTCAAAGGAGAAGATGAGAATGTTGAGGTTACAGGGAAGAAAGAGAAGATGAATAACTCTGCGGCTAACCTGGAATTTTATAATAAATATATAGAAGTTTCCAATAAGCTTTCTGCATCGGTTGATAATGTTCACAAACATTACCTGCAAACGGTACCGGATGCTCGTAAGGTCACAAAGAATTCGTTTATAATTATTGCAATAGCAGGTACATATCTGGACTTTCTTGAAAGAGATATCAAAGAGCAACAGAGGTCGCTGGATGACGGCGGCGAACTCAGCAAACTATCAGCCGATGAAGAAATGCAGACTACCATCGAAACCGACTTTCGTGAGCTTTTGAAAGCAATCAGTGATTATTATAAAACCGCGGACAAAGTTGTGTCATATTATGACAGTAAAGACTACCAGAACGACCCTTCTAAAGCAGTTCCATATGACGAAGAAATTATTAACTCGTACAAGACTTATGAAAATGCTTTAAACAGGTTACTGGATGACCTGAAAAAGTATAAACCTGTAAGAGAAGAGCGTAACCCGGATGATTATAAAGATCCGGATGAAAAATCCATTGTAATACTTGGTAATGCGTATGACAGGGTTCTGGATGCGGCAGAGGAATATTCGGTGGAATTTAAGAAATCGCCGGATAAGCCAAATCTCGATGAACTAAGTAAGCTTCATAATAACATAGAAAAGATCTTAGGCGAGGAAACAGCTAAAGTTAACTCAGCTCCGTTTACCGACAGGAGCAAATACATGAAGTACAGCTACGAAGATTATTTTTCCAAGACGGTGGATAATTTCCTGAAAAGCTCGAATGATTATATGAAGATAATGAGGAAGGGAAGTTACAAAGAATGGGAATTCAATAATTCATACGATGCAGTTGTAAGAAATTACAACAACATCATAACATCGTATAACTCTGCTATTAATTCGATGAATAGTTTTCAAGTGTACTGATAAAATTAGTAAACTTTTTTATATTATTTAGCATTATAGATAATATCTTTAAACAAAAGCCTTACTCATGAAAACGACCTTAAAGCAAACACTTATAATTATTGTAATTAGCGCGGTGCTTGGCATAATGGTTAATTTTATTAATAAGGATGGAATTGCTCTTGTGATGGAGAATACGGAGAGATATTCGCGTGAGATAGAAAATACCAATGAACAGATAAATGATAACCAGAACCCGGATCTTTCAAATCTTCCCGAAGGTCAGACAAACCAGGAAGTAAAAGAACCGGTCAAGATCAGCGGAGATTTTGCGAAACAACTTTTTGATAGGAATGCAGTATTTGTCGACGGAAGACCGTCACATGAGTTTGCCCAGGGCCATATCCCTAATGCCATAAATATCCCATACGAAGAAATCAGGATCAAAACACCACAAGAGAAAGAACAGATGGTGAAAGATATTAACAAGAATTCATTAATAGTTACATACTGCAGCGGTGAAAAGTGTGATATTAGTATAGATGTGGCATATGAATTATTCGATATGGGATATAAAAATGTTAATATTTACCTTGGCGGGCTCGAGGAATGGAGTGCAAAAGGATATCCAACCACTAAATAATACTCTACTTAATGGATTTTTTACGTAATAAGTATCTTCAACTTGTTCTCAGGGTAGTAATCGGAGGTCTGTTTGTTTACGCGTCATTTGATAAGCTCTTTAATCCGGCCGGATTCGCGGAGATAGTTAGAAGTTATCATATGCTGCCATTGTCGCTGGTTAATATATTTGCCATTGTAATACCTTATGTCGAACTCGTGGCGGGTGCATTCCTAATTTTCGGGTTTTATAAGAAAGGCAGTTCTCTTATAATATCGCTCTTATTGATTGTTTTTTTAATAGCTTTAATCCAGGCAAAAGCTCTTGGATTGGAAAACTGCGGATGTTTTTCTATTGATTCCGAAGGAGCAAAATCCGATATTAATATAAGAATATTAGAAGATATATTTATGTTAATTGGTTCGTTGTTGATTTTCTTCTTTTCAGAGCCAAAATCCAAAGATAACTTAAAAACTGAAGGAGAATAAAATGTCTGACTTTTTAAAAACTAAAGGTGCAAAATCTTCCTTTTTTGTTGTAGGATTGATTGCGATTGCAGCAATAATGTTTGTTGTTGTGTCTAACTCCAACATTACAGCGTCAAACTCGGCAGCACAATTGATATTCACCGAGACGGAACATGATTTTGGTAAAGTCCCATCCGGACCTCAATTGATGTATAACTTCAAATTCGTCAATAAGGGAAGTTCAAAGCTAAAGATTGAAAAGATCACTACATCATGCGGTTGTACAGCTGCAGCTACTAACGGAAAGGATGAATACGGGAAAGGTGAACAGGGTGATATTAGCGTTACTTTTAACACAAGAGGCAGAGATGGCACTCAGGAAAAGACATTAATGGTTTTTTCAAATGATCCACAAAATCCTCAGCAGGTATTAAAGATCAAGTGCTACATCGATCCATCGATGAAGTAGGCACTTTTTAAATCAGAAATTTTAAAACCCGTAAATATTTATTTGCGGGTTTTTTATTTAATTTCACTCAGGTGATCTTTATCTTTAAGCAGACTTAATGACTTTTCCTTCCATTTGCCTCGTTTGAACCAAATTGCCATAAGTATACCTTTACAGATATTTGAGATAGCTATTGCATACCAGATCCCATTTAAGCCGAATTCAGGTGCAATAAAAGCGGCAAGTTGATTCATCAATATATTAAAGGGCATTGTAATAAGCGCAGGACGTAAAGTATCACCGGAACCTGAGAATGCTCCCTCCAGTACTACTTCAACAGCAGTAAAGATAATAACCGCCGCCGCAATTTTATTGTAATCGGAAGCAGCACTAATAACTGCCGGATCAGATGAGAAGATAGATGCAATTTCGGAACTAAATAAAAATAAACCAATAGCATAAACCGCAACAATAGTCCCGCAAATTGCAACGATTCTCCAAGCGTAATTTTCAGCTTCGTCCTTCCTTTTCGCACCCATGCTTTGTCCAACCATTATAGTTGAGGCAAGTGTAAATCCCATGCAAATCTGGAAAGCCATAGACTCCGAGCGGTGTCCTATACCCATTGAAGCAAGACCTGCGGGTCCGAATTCAGCTACGAATCTTGCAACAAAAACATATATCATTGAGAAAGCAAGTCCGTTTAATGCCAACGGTGTACCAATCTTGAATGTTTCTTTGAGTATTGAAAGACTGAATACATATTTTCTTATCGAATACAGTAACTCTCTTCTTTTGGCTATAAGATATCCAATGAAAAAGGACAGAAGATATGAAATAAGGGTTGCAAATGCGGCACCGCTTAGTCCAAACTTGAGTATACGTGTGTCTCCGATTTCAATACCGAATATCAATAACGGTGTAATGAAAAAATTTATAAAAACCGCCAGTAAAAGCAGATAGAAAGGTGTTTTTGTATCACCGTAACCTCTGAATACCGAACTTACTGCGTCTCGTAAACTCAAGCAAGGTAAACCTATTAAAATAGGCATGAGATATAGATTAGCGTTAGTTATCTCATTTTCACTCAATGCCATAATCCAGTAAAGGTATGGAGTAAGAGGAATTATCAACAATCCTAACAAAATAGAGTAAAAAAAGCTATTTACCAGATTAATAGTACTTACTTTCCGGGAGAGTAATCTATCTTCAGCTCCGACAGCCTGCGCAACCAGAGTATTTATCCCGACGGAGATCACCTCAGCGAGAGAGATAACTCCCCAGGTAATAAATGTTGCCACTGTAAGTCCTGCAAGTTCTATACTGCCTAATTTTCCTACCCAATACATATCAATAATGGAAAATGAGGATTTTGTTAATGTATATAGTACAGCAGGGAGGGCTAAATTAAGGATTTTTCTATTAATGGAAGTACCAGTCATTGGGATAACTCAAATTACAATAAAAAAAATTAATATTAAGTAATTATTCTTCTCCTATTCAGTTTATATTTAATTTCTAAAATTATAAATTCCTATATAAATGGAACAAGAAATAAATATTCTATCATCATCCACTAAGTCTGAGACCTATGATTTGCTCTTAAAACAGGTTGACATTTTAATTG
>CALGOI010000017.1 GCA_937959065.1 uncultured Ignavibacteriota bacterium
CTCCTTATTCATCATCGTAAAGTACGCATAATGTTCACCGGGCAGCAAAGTTATAATCACACTTTGGTTATAACCGTCTCTCGCGCTCATATAAGCATAATCACCAATATTAAAATTCACAATTTTATCTTCATCCATAAAGCTGCCATCGAATTTTATGATTACCTGCTTCAGCATTGGCTCCAGGCTCTTAGAGACAATCTTTCGGATTTCACCTTCCACCATATTGAATTCATCTTGCCAGCTCTCCTCGATGAAAGTCATGCCGGCGTCAGCTTTTGAAAATGTTTCACCGCCATAAGTTGCAGTGATTGTCGTGCCGCCCCTGTCATAGACCATTTCTTCGAATGTCTCTATGCGGTGGAAATCATATTGCAGAAATATATTGTAAAGCCGCTTCAGATCGTCCATGCTTGTTTTAAAATATAATTTGGTACGTGCCTGTCCTTCCCACATTTCAGCGAAGGAGCTGTCTTTTGAGATGAAGTAGGTAGCTCCCTGGCGTACCATTCCGCCACCGTCGTAGAGTTTTACACGGAAGTCTTTTGGTACGTTATCGGCACTTGCCATACCGGCGGTTAATATGCTTATAGTCATTATCGATAAAATCATTAGTGATCTCATAATAAATAGTTTAATTCCTCTTGCTGTACTTTCTACTTTAATCTACATAGAAAAGTTCATTTGAAAGACAACGTTCCCAAACAGGAGTTTGGGAACGAGTAAACGTGAGTGAATGGAAGAATATTTGTTAATGTTTTAATAGCTGTTTAGTTCATTGGGACTTCAACGATTAAAATTTCAGTTTCCATTCGCTTGAATTTGATATTGATCTTATCTGTGTCCCAAACGCCAATTGCGTCACGTTTTAGAAGTCTCTCGCCTTCAACTTCGATCTCTCCGTCTATTACCATAATGTATGCCCCGTTACCGGGAGTGTGGATGTCATAGTCGATCTCTTTGCCGGGCTCGAATTTGCCTATCGAGAAATACGCGTCCTGGTTTACCCACATAGATTCTTTGGAATCTCTGTCGGGGCTAACGAGCAATTGCAGCTTATTCTCCTTCCCTGCCGGGTCGAACGACATCTGGTCATATCTCGGTTCGATGTCCTTTTCACGGGGGAATACCCATATCTGGAAGAGCTCGACCTTTTCGTCTTCGGATGGATTGAATTCGGAGTGCATGACACCGCTTCCGGCTGACATCACCTGTATCTCGTTCTCTTTTATTACTCCGTCAGAGCCCATGCTGTCGCGGTGTTTGAGCTGTCCTTTGAGAATAATAGTAACTATTTCCATGTTGTCGTGCGGGTGCATACCGAATCCTTCGCCTGGCGCAACTGTATCGTCATTTAAGACCCTTAGTACGCCGAACCTGACACGCTCGGGATTCTGCCAGTTAGCAAAGCTGAAGCTGTGATAAGTGTCAAGCCACCCATGATTAATGTGACCCCTCGAATCTGCCGTATGAATTACTTTTTCCATGGTTTATTTTCGTTATTGATTTATTATTTGTTTATTTCGTTTTCTGATTTGGTCTGTAAAGCGTGTTTGTTAATATAACAATTTATTGAGCCGGAAAGTTTTTTGGTTTTTTTCACAACCCCCCTTAATCCCCCCTTTGTTCAAAGGGGGGAAGGAAGTAATGCTTTTGAAATGGAATTTAACTTAATCGGATTTTTAAAGCAGTGGAGAAAGGGTTATATACGTATGTATCCCCGATTGTAGAATAAGTATTGGGAAAACAAATATACTTCCCAAGCTGGAGCCTTGGGAAAGAAGTGAAGCCACATTCATATTATTTATTTACTCATAATACTCTTTTAACCTCGCCGCTACCTTCTTTCCGGCGGATTTTTCTAAGATAGGGTAGTTTGTTTCCAGGACCTGTTTTATGTTTTCCACAGAGCCGAACTCCGTGAGGAGTTTCTTGGCGGTCTTTTCGCCTATGCCCTCGATCTCCGTGAGTTCGGTAGAGAAGGTGCGTTTGTCGCGGAGCGAGCGGTGATATGTTATGGCGAAGCGGTGGGCTTCATCCCTTATTCTCTGTATCAGTCTCAGCCCGCTGGAAGTATGAGGAATGGACTGCGGGTCGCTGTCCCCCGGTAGATAAACTTCTTCCAGTCGCTTA
>CALGOI010000018.1 GCA_937959065.1 uncultured Ignavibacteriota bacterium
TGATCTTTTCGAAGTTGGATGTATCAATGTAGGTAAATTCGATGCCGTATTTAGTTATAATCTGTTCGTATAGGCGGTATGTTCCGCCGTACATGTTGTTGGTGCAGATGATATGATCACCGGGCTGGAATAAAGTGATGAGAGCCTGTATAGCAGCCATACCTGATGCAAAGCAAAACCCGTGCTTACCGTTTTCAAGAGCAGCGAGGTTTTTCTCGAGGGTAAAGCGTGTCGGATTGGTTGTTCTTCCGTAGTCGAATCCTTTTGTTTCACCGAGTTTTTTATTAGCGTAGGTTGATGTCATGAAGATTGGCTCGATGACAGCGCCTGTTGTTTCTTCGGGTTTCTGTCCCGCGTGTATCTGTTTTGTTGAAAATCTCATTAGTGTTATTATTTTAATATCCTGTGAAATCGAGTACGTCATACCTGCTGAGAATTCCGGCGGGTTTACCATTATCACTGACAAGTACAGCGTGTTTATTCTTTAAAGTGTCAAGCGCTTCAGTAAAGTCTTTGTTTAAGTCAAACGACACGAGCTTTTCGCCCATGACTTCGCTGATCTCCTTACCTCCGGCGTTGCTGTCGTTCATTACTTTGTTTATCAGGTCGGATTCGTTAAGTGAACCGACACACTCTTCGCCATCTATGACGGGTACATTTGAGATGTTGTACTGGTTCATTAATTCCAGTGCGAGATAGACCTTGCTTTTGCTGTCTATGGATACAAGCGGTGGAATTTCGCTTACCGGTTTAGTGTCGAATACATCACCTACGGTGAGTGATCTTGGATTTAATAACTTTCTTTCCCTGAGCCACCTCTCGTTATGGTACTTGCTTAGGTATCTCTCGCCTGTATCGCAGACGATGAATACTACGATAGCGTTTTCGTCGAGGTCTCTAGCTATTTCAACTGCAGTGTGAGCAATTGTACCGGTAGAGCCGCCGCAGAAGATCCCTTCCTCACGTGAAAGGCGTCTGCACATTTCAACGGAGTCCTTATCACTGACGTTATATATTTCGTCTATCCACTGGAAGTTAGCTATGGAAGGAAGACATTCCTGCCCTACTCCTTCTATAAGATAGGGGATAGCTTCTGGTATCTTTCCTGTTTCGAGGTAAGTCTTATAGATAGAGCCGTACGGGTCTGAGCCGATTACTTTTATGTCAGGGTTTTTCTCTTTGAGGTATTTACTTGCACCCACTATTGTCCCGGTAGTACCTACACCTGAGACGAAGTGAGTGACTTTACCGTCGGTGTCGTTCCATATCTCCGGTCCGGTGGTGTAATAGTGCGCTTCATTATTGCCGGGGTTAGAGTACTGATACATAAAGACAGAGTTAGGTATTTCCTTATTCAGGCGTTTTGCAACATTTACATAGTTCTCCGGGTCATCTGGTTTAGCAGTCATTGGCTGAATTACTATTTCAGCACCAAGAGCTTTAAGGTAATTTCGTTTTTCTTCGGATACTTTTGATGTCATCACAAAGATGCACTTGTATCCGCGAACAGCCGCGGTCAGTGCCAGTCCTATCCCCGTGTTTCCGCTAGTTGCTTCGATAATCGTACCGCCGGGCTTAAGCGAGCCGTCTTTTTCAGCGCGGTCAATCATCGAAATTCCGATACGGTCTTTGATGCTGCCGCCGGGATTCTGGAATTCAACTTTAGCCAGTACCGTTGCTTTAAAGCCCTGGGTTATGTTATTCAGCTTTACAAGAGGTGTATTACCGATCAGCTCTGTAATGTTGTTGTAAATTTTCATTAAATTATTTCTTTAAAATTAATCTTTTAACGGTCTCATTAACGGGAAGAATATAACGTCTCGTATGCTATGTGAATCAGTCAGTAGCATGACCAGCCTGTCTACACCCAGCCCGACACCGGTCGTCGGAGGCATTCCGACTTCTATA
>CALGOI010000019.1 GCA_937959065.1 uncultured Ignavibacteriota bacterium
GCTGACTTATACCCGGTTTTGGTTATATTCGGGAAAGCATAGAATGCACCTTTTGGAGTAATGCACGAAAATCCGGGAATCGAGTTTAATCCTTCTACAAGTATATCTCTGCGAGCAAGGAATTCAGTTCGCATTTCGTCAACGGCATCCTGCGGTCCTTCGAGCGCTTCGATGCACGCTTTCTGTACGAATGCATTTGTGCAGGAGTTACTGTTAGTCATCAGGCGTGAAATCCTCGGTGCAAGCTCCTTATTCATCACTCCATATCCTGCTCTCCAACCAGTCATGGAATAGTACTTTGAGAATCCATCAAGTATTATCGTTCTTTCTTTAAAGCCCGGAATCTGAGTAATACTGAAGTGCTCTCCTTCAAATATCAAACGGCTGTAGATCTCATCACTAAGCACGATGATCTCTGTATCTTTAATAATTTCAGCAATAGCCTGTATGTCTTCTTTTGTAAGTATACCGCCGGTTGGATTCTGAGGTGTATTTATAATTAATAATTTTGTCTTGTTGCTGATTAGATCTTCCAGTTTCTTAGGGTCGAAAGCAAAGCCCCTCTCTTCTTCGAGTTTGATTGGCACAGGAGTACCTCCAACGAAATTTATCATTGATTCGTATATCGGGAAACCCGGATTATGATAGATGACTTCATCCCCTTTATCTACAAGAGCTAATATCACAAAGAACATTATCGGCTTCGCGCCGGGGGTCACTACCACCTCATCGGCATCGAATTCGACCCCGCGGGTCTTTGTCATATAATTAGCTATCGACGAACGGAGTTCGAGTATACCGTTTGACGGAGTATAGTGCGTATCCCCTGCCTGCAGTGATTTAATCGCTGCATCACAGATGTTTTTTGGTGTCGGGAAATCGGGTTCACCTATTTCAAGGTGGATAATGTTCTTTCCTTCAGCTTCAAGTTTCTTAGCCTTAGCGAGCACTTCGAACGCGGTCTCTGTGCCCAGGTTTGACATTCGGTCAGCATACTTCATAATAGTTAAAGTTAAAAGTTAAAAGTTTAAAGTTAAAAGAGTTATAAAGTTTTTATTAATCCAGCCAGCATTTTAGAAATTTCAACTGACATATTATAAATTTCGTTAAATTCGTCTTCGTCCACGTAATTAAGTTCTTTAAGCAAATAAAGCATGCTTCGAACTTCACCTGAACTACCCTTTGCTACAAACAGAAAATATTTAAATTCATTGTTAGTCCTTCGTTCATAACCTTCAGCAATGTTATTCATTACTGATGTTGAAGCTCTAAGAATTTGACTCTTAAAGCTAAAATCTTTTGAATCCTCCAGAATAGAATATAATCTTAAAGTTAATACTTTTGCTTTCTGCCATACAACTAAATCCTCAAACTTCTTTCCTGTACTTTCAATAGTCAAAACCTTTTTCCATTAAACTTTTAACTTTCAACTTTATACTTTCTACTCTCCCAGGTAGGCTTTTTTTACTTCTTCGTTTTGTGCAAGTTCTTTGGCACTTCCTTCCAGCAATATCTTTCCGGTCTCGAGTACATAGCCGTAATCAGCACTCGCAAGAGCAAGGTTCGCATTCTGCTCTACTACAAGGATTGTTATTCCGGTTGCTTTATTAAGTGCTACGATCTTCTCAAAGATAGCTTTTACAAGTATAGGAGCGATCCCGAGAGAGGGTTCGTCCAGTAGAAGAAGCTGCGGCTTAGACATTAACGCCCTGGATATAGCCAGCATCTGCTGCTCACCTCCGCTCAGTGTACCGCCAAGCTGTTTCAATCTTTCTTTAAGTCTTGGAAATAATGTAAAAACGAATTCAAGGTCATCCTTAATGTGAGCTTTATCTTTACGGGTATAAGCACCCATTTCGAGATTCTCTTTGACGGTAAGATTTGAAAAGATGAGACGTCCCTCCGGGGACTGGCAGATGCCCATCTCAACTATCTTGTTGGGCTTCTCATCCGTAATGTCTTTCCCGTCGAATATTATCTTTCCTGATTCAGGTTTTACAAGCCCGGATATGGTTCTGAGAATTGTAGTCTTTCCCGCTCCGTTCGCACCAATAAGTGTAACTATAGCGCCTTTCTCAACGTGCACATTTATTCCTTTTATCGCGTTGATCGCGCCGTAATTGACTTTGAGGTTCTCGATCTTAAGCATCCAGGTCACCTCCGGTTGTTGTGTGGGTATCTCCGAGATACGCTTCGATCACTTTCGGGTCTTTCTGGATTTCCTGCGGCAGACCTTC
>CALGOI010000020.1 GCA_937959065.1 uncultured Ignavibacteriota bacterium
CGTCATCGTACATTGCGGACGCTGGCAGGAGATTGCCAGTTACAAATTCCCGCTTGAGTGTGCTGAAAAATACCCTGATCTTATGATTGTCCTCGCTCACCTGGGCGGAGACCAACCCGGGCTCTTCCTGCAATGCGCTGAAGAAGTTAAGAATGGGAATTACCCCAATGTTTATCTCGGAACTGAATCCGTGCGGGAATTCTACTTCGTTAATAAAGTTGTTCACACTGTCGGTGCTGAGAAGGTTATTTTTGGCAGCGACTATAATCTCGGACTTCCTCTAACATATATACCAATCGTCGAGTCCCTCGATATTCCCGCATCCGATAAGGAGCTTATATTCAGCGGAAATATTTTACGTTTATTAAACGCTTAGCTTGGCTAAACCACGCATTCTACATATCGCGCCGCAGAATTTTGCCGGTATGCCTATGGATTTTACATTGATGCAGCGTCGTGCCGGGTACGAATCACGGCTGGTAACAATTTTCCGAAACACACTGAATTTCGAGGAGGACATCTCACTCGGCATCAAACTCCCTACCGGCTCACTAGCCTCTAAATGGCGTAACTCCAAAATGCAATGGGCTGGCTCAGCATCCGGCGGCTTGAAGTACATAAAACCCAGGAACGCTGCAGAAAATGTCTATTTCGTATTCCGCGACATGATGAATAATTTCAAGATCAAAGACCTCATTAATAAATACGACCTTTACAATTTCGACATTTACCATTTCGACGGCGGAATGGATTTTTACCGTGACTCGCGTTTCGCTCGCGAGCTCAAAAAACGCGGCAAAAAGATTGTCTGCTGCTATTACGGCAGTGACCTGCGTTCAAGAGGCATCTTCAAAGAGCTGGATGATATCAGCGACCTTAATCTCACAGTCGAATTCGATCACCTCGCGCTATACCCCGGTATTAATTACCTATTCTTCCCATTCGATGTTAAGCAGTTCGAAATACGCGAGAAGAAAAATCCGAAAATTAAGATCATTCATTCTCCTACTAACCGTAAATTCAAAGGCACAGACAAAATATTACCCATAATAGCCGATATAGAAAAAGACCGGCAGATAGAGTTCATCCTCGCGGAAAACATAGACCGTAGCCGGTTACTCGAACTCAAACAAACCTGCGACCTCGCTATAGACCAGGTCGGCGGTGAAATGGGCGGTACGGGCTATGGGAAGAACTCCATCGAAAACCTTTCTATGGGTATACCGACATTCACCGAATTCTCCGAAGATTATCTCAAATTCATTCCTGAGATTCCAATGATTCATAGCACAGTCGATAATTTGGAAGATAATTTATTAGCAATGATTGACAACGAACAGCTCCGTAAGGATAAGATCACCGAAGGACGCCGCTGGGTAGAGAAGTACCACTCGTTCGAAGCAGTAAACGAAAAGCTGGAAGAACTGTACCGTAAACATAGTATTATCAATGAGTGAAAATACCTCACATGTAAAGACACTCTTCTCGCACAGCCTGTACTACGGCATTGGCCTGTTTCTTAACCGATCTCTGTCCGTGCTGCTGCTGCCGTTGTACACGGATTATTTTTCCACGCAGGAACTCGGTGTTTACTCGCTTATCTTTTCATTATGGATCTTCTTGAATATACTTTACATGTTTGGTACCGAAACCTCTTTCCTTAAATTCTTCATCGACGCTAAAGACCATACGGAAAAAGGCAGCATCTACTGTACAACGCTTACAATGATATCGGTAACGTCGGCTGTATTTTCTGCTATATTGTACTTTGCTTCCGGCTCCATAGCTGAACTCATCCAATTCGACAATATCCCGCAGGCTTCATTCTTAATTAAAATCCTCGCTCTGCTGATTTTCTTCGATGCCCTGTCACGTTATCCGCTGTTATTGCTTCGTGCTAATCTCAAAGCGAAGACTTACGCCGTCATTACAGCAGTTTCACTGGTTATAAATCTCACGCTGAATCTCATTCTTATAATGAGCTACGGTTATGGCATCGAAGCCATCTTCTACGCGTACACAGCATCTGTAATATTCACACTCACCGCCGGGCTGATCGTCACACGGGAATACTTGACGCCCAAAGTCTCGGCTCAGCTTATGAAACAGCTCGTCTCATACGGTAATAAATTCATATACATCGGCATATTCGTGATCCTGATAAGCCAGTCAGACCGGTATTTCCTTAAATACTTCTTCGATGAGTCGCTGGTCGGAATTTACTCTGCTAATTACCGCCTGGCATCCGTTATGACGCTGGCTATAGCTTCGTTCAAATTCGCGTGGACTCCGTACTTCCTCAACCTCGGTGAAAACCCCGAAAGCAAGAAGGTCATCGCTAATGTTTTTACATACTTTGTGTTTATCGCACTATCCATTTTCTTATTTTTTTCATTCTTCACTGCACCGCTGGCGCAGATAAATTTCTTCGGTATCCACATCCTCGCGCCTGAGTACTGGCCCGGGCTGGGGATTCTCCCTCTCATTCTCGGGGCATACTTTTTCCTCGGGCTGGCGGATAATCTCAACGCCGCGCCGTTCCTTAAGAATAAGACTTCACTCCTGCTTTTTGCGTCCGCGATCGCCTTCGCGTTGAACGTTATACTTAACTTCACGCTTACACCATCGTATGGCATCTTCGGCGCGTCATGGGCAATCCTCATTACCTACATCATCCAGTTCATAACGCTGTACATCATTTCCCAGCGGATATTCCCGGTCGCGTATCCCGTCGGTAAGCTCATCGCAATGTTTCTCCTCACCATCGTCTTCTTCACCGGGGGCATGCTCGTACACTCCCTCGAGGACATCTCGACAAAATATATTCTCCTGATCCTCGCGTCATTATTCCTGGTCTATCTCTCTACGCTCCAATTAACCGGCCTCATCGACCTCCGAAAGCTCGCAACTCTCTTCAACACGCAAAACTAACACCCTATTGTCCTTTCCGCGTAGTCTGGCATCTAGACCCCGTAACACTGCACGCGCTTTCGGTTATCTGGCAAAGCCACATTTACTGACAAATATGTCATATCCTCCGAATTCCCTGTCACCAAAATTGACACTCCCTTCACTTTAATGACATATAATTCGTTATTTATCGTTTGGCACAGGTATTGCTATAGTATATAATGAGTTTGAAAAATATTTCACATAAAAGTATAAAAATAAAATATTAAGGAGAAAAACCATGAACTTAGTTAAATTTAACAGACCAAAAGGATTAGCTTCATTCGATGAAGCAATTGATTCGATTTTCAGTGACTGGGCCGGAATGAACAGGAATTTAAATGTAACTCAGCGCACAGAGATCAGGGAAGACAACGACAATTTCTATCTGACTCTGGAGATGCCCGGCGTGAAGAAAGAGGATGTTAAAGTTAACATCGAGAACGGTGTGCTCTTTATCAAAGGAACAAAGAATAAAGAGACTAAGAGTGAGAAAGAGAACATTCTGATGAGTGAAAGATACTATGGTGAGTTCAGCAGAAGCTTTAACATTTCTAAAGACATTAAGACCGACGGCATCGACGCAGAGTTTAAAGACGGTGTATTAAACATCGTGCTTCCAAAAGTCGAAGAAGCCAAGCCGGTCGTGAAAGAGATAAACATTAAGTAGTTACCGACTGGATGAATGCAGAAAGCAGCGATTAGGTGGATGACGGTCCGCCTTTCGCTGTTTATTCAAAATGAAATCTTATGATACACTGGGATGAATTAATAAGTTTTTTAGCAAATTTAGCGATCGA
>CALGOI010000021.1 GCA_937959065.1 uncultured Ignavibacteriota bacterium
GATCGATGGGTTCTACCCATTGAACAAAGTTCTTTTCAATAAGTTTATCCAGTTCTTTATAGTTTTTCTCATAAAGCGCAGGAAGTTTCCTCTCGCTAAGTTCCCTCAGAAGGGCAAGCTGCTCACGGAATCTATCCTTCTTAAACCCTTTGAAAGCCAAATATTCTTCGCCAAGCCGGTAGAGCCGTGAGGATAAATTACGAATTACCCCGTCATTATACTCTTTCCCAGGATAAAGCTTCTTGTAAACCTTTTGCTTCTCTATTTTAGAAGGTTCGAAAGAAGGATAGTACTTTTTCAAGAATTTATACAGCTTAATAACTGGTTTTTCAGTATTAAATACCGGGGAAGCAAGGAATTGCCCAAATTCCTTAAATTCGTCTTCATTAAAAGCCTTTAAAATCGATATTGCTTTACTTTTATCCATTACTTAAAAAATGGCATTTTTAGCGGATTTTTCAAATGACAAAGTTATTTTTGCTTCATCAGGGAAAAACGTTAATTATGAGCTGTTCTTAAACTATTTAGTTGATACAGGTCTAACTTTGCGCTGAAAATGGGTTAAAATCCAATGCAGATCCTAAATACTTTCTTTGTACACTTAATACTAATAGATATAAATTCAAGACAACACTAAGATAAGAATCATTTTACAAATAAAAATAAGGAAATCAAAAATGAAAACATTCTTTAGATTATTTCTGTTCTTTTTTATTCTTTTGACTTTATCAGGGGTTACAAATTCAGCCGTTCGTGTTACGCAGGGTAGTGCTCAGAAAGTGCAATGGTTCCAGGAGATGCTTCAAAAAGCCACTTATCCTGTAATGCCGGCCCCGGGTACGGTCTCAATAGATACAGCAAATGGGAATGTATCTTTAACCGGAACTCCGACGAATGAATTCGGGAGAAGATTTAAACAGATCATAGATGATTCTGTTCAAATCAACATTCAGCTCGACAAAGTCATCGGAGGTATTGGAGTATTTATCGGTGCATTTAATGGAGGAACAATGTCAAACGATACCGGAAATGGGATTCAAAGTATCGACGTAAATGATTTAAGAAGATTAAACGATTCCGGAGTAGCAGGAATGGGAGCATTCCAGGTATATTTGATTCATGAACTTTGGGAACAATACGTTGCCTCGAAATATCGTTTGACATTCACCCAGGCTCACGACTCTGCAATGGTTGCAGAAGCGAAAGTCATTGAATCCATTGGCGGAAACGAATGGAGAAGGGTTGGCGATGTCAGGCGCGGACGATGTATATTTTTCATTTATCAGAGAGTGGGTACTACACAAAGAATTGGAATTAAATTTGATCTCAGCATCTTTCTTCAAACTGATTCCGTCCGTGGCGGTGTGATTGACAACTTCAGAACAAAACATATATCCGGAGGATGCGGAACCGGTCTATGCGGATTTTCCGAGGGTGATAACGGCAGTATTTTTGAAACTGTACCAAATACAATGGATCTTTCCGGGTCAGACTACCTGGAACAGGACAAGATGGGAAACATCTACGGATCTCAGCCACTGAAAGGTGTGGTAACTCGTTTAAACTATGAGGGTGTTGTAGATATAACTTACTTTCATAATGACCTGGTTGACCCGTCCGGGCTAGTTTTTAATGACGCTACTAATGAATTATTCGTTGCATGTAAAACAAACGAGCACATTGTAGTATTCAATGGGGATGGTACATATAACAGGACTATAACGCCACCGGGGCTTTCTCTTCCTGCGGGTGTGGACCTTGATAATGAGTGGAACTTGTTTGTTTCATCACACGGTTCAGACAGCATATTTCATGTTGCTCCAAATGGCCAGATTCTAAATAAATTCTCACACCCTGACCTCGAGGGACCGGCAGGAATCAAATACGGTAACGGCTCTGAAATTCTGTTTGTGGTCAGCAATACTAACAATAAAGTATTAAAGTTCTTCAAAGACGGATCTTTCCTTGGTGAATTCGGTGCAAGTGCTACCCTCAGCTCACCATGGGGTATCGATCTTGGAGGTGATGATATGGATAACAGGTTTTATTTTGGCGCGGGGTATATGCCTCTTGAAAGAGTCGCAGTTACAGATGTTGGTAATAATTGTGTAGTGCTATTCAATCCGGACGGTACTATTAAACACACATATTCTCAGACGGGTTTTCAGCCAAACGCAATGTTGATAATGAATGATTTCTCATTCTCTCCGGTATCGATTCAAACAATTTCTAATACTGTTCCGGATAAGTTCAATCTGGAACAGAACTATCCAAACCCGTTCAATCCATCAACGAAGATAAAATTCAATCTTAAAACCACAGGTGTTGTAAAGCTGGCAGTATATGACATCACGGGAAGGGAGATTACCCAACTGGTTAATTCAAACCTCACTCCCGGAACATATCTGTACACTTTCGACGGAAAAGGTCTCGCAAGCGGAACATATTTTTACAGACTTGAAGCGGACGGTTTCGTTGAGACTAAAAAAATGTTGTTAGTGAAATAAATTTCATTTGCTGATTCCCCTAAAATCCCCTGTCCGGAAAACCGGGCGGGGGTATTTAAAAATACTTCCATTAGTTGAATTTTTTTTCATACATCTCTTTTTTAAAAAACAAATAGAGCTATAAA
>CALGOI010000022.1 GCA_937959065.1 uncultured Ignavibacteriota bacterium
CCGGTTTGACAAAGCTGAATGAATTATCCCAGTGTTTTGACCACCGCTGAACTTCGATGCCGGGGATACCGTTTTTCCATAAAAGCTTATACGATGCAGGTGGAACCGTCCCCAGGTCCTCGGCACAGGGAAGCATATTGGTTACTTCCATCATCATAGCGAGGAGCTTCCTCCCATGCTCTCCCCACAGATACTCCAGCTCGGGATCGAACTTCCCTTCCCTCGCTCCGCGTTTTCTTGGAGTGTCTTTTGATATCACCCAGACTCTTAGCAGTCCGATGAAATGATCTATTCTGAACATATCGTAGAAATTCTCCGCGAATCCAAGCCGCTCTTTAATATAATGAAAACCATCCTTAACGATATTATTCCAGTCATACGGCGGCATTCCCCACCTCTGTCCTTTTGAGAAGAACATATCCGGCGGTGCGCCGGCTTCGTAATCCATCTTAAAAAAATCCTGGTGCGACCAGGTGTCCGCGCTGTCACGGGAAACAAGGAAAGGGATATCGCCCATTATCAGAATTCCATTGTCGTTTGCATATTCCTTTACCTCTGACATCTGTTCATACAACTGCCATTGCAGCCAGACGTAAAATGTTATCTTCGTCTTGTTCTGGTTTTCTAACTTCTTCAAAGTCTGCTCATCCCTGTTCTTTAACGGTTTCTGCCATTTGTCCCACGCTTTCTCATTCTTATGGTCTTTTATGAATTTATAAAGAGCGTAATCCTTCAACCAGTAATCATTATCCTTTACAAACCTGTTATACTTGATGGACTTGCTGAAATCGTGGTGTTTATATATCTCATAGAGTAGCTCGAGCTTTGCCTTCTTTATTCCGTAGTTGACTCTTCCCTTGCCGGTGGGGAATTTCTCCTTGAGCTTTTTTATATCGCTGTGATACTTCTTCTTATTCTTAATTCTGAGATTCTCAAGTCGGAGGTACATCGGTTCGAGAGCGAATGTACTGATGGAATTGTATGGCGAAAAATCCGAACCTACTTCATTAAGTGGAAGCAGCTGCAGTATGGACATCCCGCATTGTTTACACCAGTCGATAATGTGCTTAAGGTCAGGTATCTCGCCAATGCCGGTGCTTCTATGGGAGTAAATGGAAAACAACGGCAGAGCTGTTCCCGCCCTGCGTTTTAAACCGATCTTCCGCCATTGTTTAGCGGAGTATGTCTGTAAGAAATGGTCGTAATTCAAGATGCGTTATGCAAAACTTTTACTTTTCAAGACTTTTGTTTCATATACATTTTTTCCGTCGCGGTACTGCGGTAAATTCGATTTGGCTTCTCTCAGCATTTCGAGAAATTCCGGCTCGAGGTCTTCACCCGATATCTCCTTTGCCAGCTGCATGGCCCTTGATGCAAACCTTAAGATAATAAGAGTCTCAAGCCCCGATACATCAGAGAAGAACCATCCACAGCTCGTGAACATATACATAGCATCCTTTTGCATCTCCATCAGCTTCAGGCAGGTCATACTTTCTTCCTCGGTAAGAAATTTCTTCGCGTTGAAGTAAAAGAATTTTTCGATAGATTCCCTTGACGGGTCGGATAGGATCTTAACATAATCATCTCGCGCGTGCCAGACATCTTTGAGATACTTACCACCCTCTTCCTCAGTGATCTTCACCAGCTCATCCCTCAGCCAGTCGAGTGATTCACGCAAGGGCTTCCTCCACTCCTGATTCCAGCCCTCCTGACCCTGTCCGCAGGAACAGTCCTCTTTCCATCTGCTGACCCCGTGTATACAGCTCCACGATGTACCTTCACCGTGCTTCCCTTTTTTTATCAGAACTTCATCCACAGGCGGGTGGGCAGCAAGGAAAGCCGAAAAATTCGTAACATTATATCCGTGTTTTGGAGCAAGCTCCTCCATCAGGTATGCGATAGTCCTCTCGGTGAAGCGCTTATGGTGTCCGAACGTCTCACCGTCCACGGCAGCGCTTATCAGCTGGTCTTTGTACGAATTATCGAGGTTGATTGTCATTATTCGCTCCATCATGCGGTCGGCGTGTGTAATATAATCATCGAACGCAATATTTTTGGAAAACAGTCCGTCGTAAAAAAAGATATTTATATATTTACCGGAGGATTTCTTAGAGAAATATCGATAAGCCTTCTTA
>CALGOI010000023.1 GCA_937959065.1 uncultured Ignavibacteriota bacterium
GTTCCGTCCCAATTAATTCGCAATGTATGCAGAGCACAAGCATCTACATTGTAAAATATTAATGCGTTCCCCTCCAGGTCAGTGATCTTTATATCAAACATGCAGGTCTCACCATAAGTCTCGGGAATGTAAACCTGTACAGTTGTTTGATCGTCGAATAAATCCTGCGGAAGGATATCACTGCCCCAGTTATCACTCTCGGCAGGGGTAACGTAAATGTTATTCAGTGTGACACCGGTGTTATTGTCTATATAAAATCCGAGTGCCTGTGAATAAGAATCTTGTGAAGCAAAAAATGAAAGACAAAAAAGTACTGCAAAAGCAAATAATAGCTTTTTCATGTGCGGTTTTATTTTAATTGTTTATTAGTGAAAATTACAGAATAGAAAAATTAAAATATAGAGACAAAATTAAACAATTAACTCCGAATTAAATTATTTAGAAACAATAGATTATGCATTCTTGACTTTGCTAAGCAGCCAATCTCTTTCATTTATATTCGTGTCTTTTTCTATTTTCTTCCCAAGAACCCCCAGGGCAGTTTTATCATCCTTTTCAATTGCCCTCAGAATCTTTAAAGTGTAATCGATAAAACTGTCATTCCCTATTTTACGGTCATCCGATAGCCTTTTGTTACCTTTGAAAAATTTACGGTAAGTCTCAGCGGTCATTAATACACTGTCATAATAACCGAGGTCAAAATAGATTTTTATCTGCAGGTTATTAAGAAGTATTTTATCCGTAAACTCCAGTGCTTTTACTTTTGATAATTCCTCAAGGGCTTTTTCATAATCACCCCTGTTATGATTCAGAAGGGCTTTGTAATAATGCAGCATTACTTTACCCCGTTCTTCGATGCGGTGGAAGTTTTTATTTATGAACTCTTCAGCCCAATCATAATTACCTGTATCTATTGCTGACCTGACTACATTTGTAAAGATGGGTTCATGAATCTCCATCCGGTCTTCCGGTGTCAGCACATTATGGTTTACCTGTTCAAGGTGTATTTCCCTTAGTTTTGGTATGTATTCAATTCTCCCTTCCCTTCTTTTCGTTAGACAATAGTTAGACAAAGATATAAGCAGATTATAATGAGTTAACCTTTCAACTTCCGCCCCTTTTTCCTTAGCAAGCTTTAGAGTCTTTTCAAAAACGTCTTCTCTGTGCGGATAAATAAGTATGACTGTTGAATTAAACAACAGCTTTAATTGTGTATCGAGCTTATCATAATTCATGTCCATAAACGTCATTAGTTCATCAAAGAGCATCATATCATATTCGGATTTAACAAACGTCTTAAGCGAAACGTAGTTCTGATAATACCCTATCATCTCTTTTAAAAAGAAATGAATTATGAGCATCATTCTTTTGTCTTCCCAGACTTTATCCTGAAATTTCCAGTTTTTCATATTCAGAAAATGTCTGAAACATTGTACCAGATACAGGTTTAAATACGCGTTCCCGTTTGTTCTGAAATGTTTGTATGACAGTGCTTCCAGACGATCCGCTTCCTTTTCTGCAAGATCAGTCGAACCGCGCATAAACAGCTCTTCCAGAAGATGCTTTGACAATTCATTCTCATTTTTATCTATTTTGAGATGCACCAGGAATCTCCTTAAAAGATTAAAAAGATCCGATATCAAATTTCTAAGGACAACGTCGTTATACTTCTTTGTCGGGTATATTTTATTCCATATAGCCTGTTTTGTAAATCCTTCGTTATTAAAATCAGGATGGAATGAATATATAGCTGCGAATAGTTCAGAGACCTTGACGCTGCGAGGATTAAACATATAGCAGTTGACGAAGCTGTCAAATTGCTTCATTTCCTCTTCAGTGAGTGTTGATAGCAAACCCACTAGTTTTGTCTTCTTCATGTTATCCTGTTTTCTATCCTTTCGAGCAACCAGTCTTTTTCACTGAGCTTCTCAGCTTTTTTGATTTTTTCGGCCAGAACACCCAGAGCAATCTTGTCGTTTTTCTCTGACGCACGGAGTATTTTTAAAGTGTAACTTATAAAATTCATATTCCCGTTCTTACGCAAGTCGGATACTTTTTTGTGCCCGGAGAAGAACTTCTTATAATTCTCTGCAGTCATAAGCACGTTGTCATAATATCCCAGATCAAAGTATATCTTTATTTCCAGGTTTCGAAGGTTGATCTTTTCCATAAGGTCCCGTGACTTCATCTGAGACAGGTATTCCAGTGCTTTCTCATTCTCCCCTTTAGCATGATAGATATACGCGAGGTAATAATTGAACATATCTTCTTCATTTTGCTCTACCATGTGGAAGTTTTTCCTAACAAACTCCTCTACCCATTCATACTCCTTACAGCGAATGGCAGTCTTTACAATATTCGTGAATGTCGGTTCCGGTATATCAGAATTCTCAACCGGCATAAGCAGTCCCTGCTTAATTTTTTCTATATGTACTTCCCTTAGCTTTGGCAGGTAAAGTAAATTACCGGAGTTATACATATTAATGCAATAGTTTTCCAAAGCTGTCAAGATATTATAATGAATTAGACGCTCACATTCCTGTCCTTTCTCTTTTATCATTTGAAACGTTTTTTCGAATACATCTTCCCTGTGGGGATAAATTAGGATCACAGTGGCATTGAATAGTATTTGTATCTGCGGTTCGAGTTTATTGTAATTCATATCCGCAAAAGTCATAACCTCATCAAAAAGTACCATATCGTACTCAGTCTTAATGAACGTCTTTAAAGTGTGGAAGTTGGAATAATAAGAGAACATCTCTTTCAAAAAGTAATGTATAAGATACTTTGTTTTTTCTTCCTCCCATTTATACTCATCATACTCACTGTGCCTGGATTCGTTTACATGACGAATGCAATCAAGAATATACTTATCCAGGTACCGGCTGTCAGCTGTACGAATGTTATCATCAATGTGCTTTTCTATCTTATCTATCTCACTGTTTGCTATATCATAAAGACCCCTCGAAAAAAGCTCCTGGCAGAGAGATTTATTTAGTTCGATTGTGTCTTGTTTTAATCTCTGATGGGCGAGAAAGTTCTTCAAGTGTCCGTACAGGTCCGATATGAGATTCCTCATTACAACATCATTATATCTTTTGGTAGGATAGACGTTTTCCCATATTTTCATCTTGGTAAAGTCTTCACTACTGTAACCAGGGTGATAGGCGGCAATTGCCTTAAACAATTCGGTTACTTTCACGCTCCTCGGATTAAACATATAGCAGTTTAAAAAGCTTTCGAACAGCTTCATTTCTTCCTCGGACAGTGTCTCCAAAACCTGTAAAAGTTTTGTCTTTTTCATCGTTGTGCGGACCTCAGATTGAGGCAGTTTATTCTTGAAAACCTGTACTACAATTTCACAAATACGGGTTGTTGTGCTACAATTTGCGTAATAAAAACCTCAAATTCTACCTCTTTTTTAAGGTTTTACCAAAATTTCACTTTAAACCCATGTACTACATCCAATCCGATTTTTCTTTTGAAAACCACTTTCCATAAGGCATATTTGTATCAACCTTGAGTGAAAAGAACAATATTTAAAAAATAATTAAAATATATCAAATGCAAACACAGACACTAAATCTTGAAAATTTACTTAAAAAAGGGCTTTTGGCTCTAATTATTGCTGTTATCCTTATTCAGTTCGGATATATAGATGGTAAGGCTCAGATTACTCTGGACAATTCATACAAACCCGCAATCGGTGACAGCTACACTTCATACGCTGCAGATACATCAGGGATATTCGAAGGTAATTCAGGGGCTAATCAGAACTGGAATTTCTCGTCACTATCGATTTTCGGTGCTCCGTTGAATGTCATCAATGATGATCCCGCAAACGGATTAGGAAACAGTAATTTCCCGGGTGCGACTTTGATGCAGGTTATCGATGATGCGTATATATATGTTAAGGAAGAAGGTAACTCATACTTCGCAATGGGTATGTATACTGAGGAAGCTCTAAGAAAGTATTCCGACATGCAAAAAGTAATGCAGTTTCCGTTTGGATTTAACTCTTCATTCACAGATAATTTCAGATCCACGACTACGATCGAAGATATGGAGATTCGTTCACACGGAAATGTTACTGTTACTTCAGATGCGTGGGGTACTATCACTCTCCCATCAGGTACTTACAATAATTCTTTAAGAGTTAAGACCATACTCAACAGCACCGATACAATGGTTACCACCGGAGGTACATTTGTATTCGGATCAACAACTACAACTTACAGCTGGTACATCAGCGGTATGAAAGTACCTGTAATGAGCATTACTTATGTGGTTAATGACTTCAGCTCATTCAAATCCGTGGAATATGTAACCGAATTTTCTACTGCTATAATAAATCCTATCGGTATTGCTGAAGATTACAAGCTCGAGCAGAACTATCCAAACCCGTTCAATCCGAGCACAACAATTAATTTTTCGATCACCAGGCCCGGCTTTACATCTTTGAAGGTGTATGATATGCTCGGTAAAGAAGTAGCTACGCTGGTAAACGGCAACCTGCAGGCGGGTTCTTATTCTGCTGATTTTAATGCAGCGAACCTGACATCCGGTATCTACTTCTACAGACTCGAAACAGACGGATTTTCATCAGTAAAGAAAATGACACTAATAAAATAATTTTAAACAAAAAAGGGCCGGGAAAACCGGCCCTGTAAAAAGGAAAGTCAAAATGAAAACGATTCTAATAAAAATTATTTTCCCGCTTATGCTGCTTACAACCATAATAATTATGAGCAACAGTACGAAAGCTTCAACTCCCGCTTCAAATGGAGTCATGAATAAAGACCTTTCCTCAACACTTGTTCTAAACGGAGTTTCAGAATATCACAGCATCCCATGCTCTAAGGAATTACTTACAGGCGATGCGATCACACTCGAAACATGGTTCAAATCAGACAGGGAAGGAAACAAGAATGAAGTTCAGGGGCTAATAGAAAGATCGAGCGCCGGTTCTTATACATACAGGCTTTATCTGAAAAATGAAAATACACTTGTCTTTATGGTAAATACCGGGAAAGATTACATTATCGAGACGAAAATCAAAGCACCGTATAAATGGAATCACGTTGCAGCATCATATAATTCAAGATCAGGCAAGCTTGCTCTCTACATAAATGGAAAGCAGACAGCTATATCCACTTTTACTCCGGCTGAATTGCTTGATTTCGGAAGTGACTCTTTATTCATAGGTAAATACGGTACCGGATACTTTAAAGGACAAATTGACGAAACAAGGATCTGGTCAAGAACAGAAAGAACAGGAGCAGAAATACTTAGATATATGGCACGAGGTGAAGAACACCGGCTTAATTCAAGCGACGTAGTATTATTCACATTTGATAAAGACACTGCTGATAATAATAAAGCCAGCATTTATAACCCTGCTATGGAAATGAAAAAAAATGAAAAAATGTCTCAATATTTCACTATGCCGGCAGAACCATGGCAGTCTTTAATTAACGATGAACCAAAAACCAACTTAACACAACTTAAATAAAAATGAAGAATTTTATAAAAATAATATTCCCCGTCTTACTTATTATTGTTACGGGTTTACAGGTCAAAGCACAGTACGTAGGAAACTCTGTTGCTAATTTTAACGGAACATCTTCTTATATAACATTCAATACTTCTCCGGAATTCAATTTATCTAATGGTTATACAATTGAAGCCTGGTTGAATTACCAGCATGTTCAGGGTAATATGAAAACGATCCTGTTGCTGGAAGGCGCTTGCGCGCTGCAGATAACTCACAGCGGAAATATCTCATTCTCATATAACGGAAGTTCAACCGCTATGCTTGATGCTTTTCCGCAGAATAAATGGACTCATATTGCGGCTACATATGACGGTACTTATGCAAAAGTATATATTGACGGACAGGAATTATATACAATCAACTCCCCCGGAAATCTGCCAACTGCCGGAAGCGCCGGAGCAATTGGCGGATACAGAATTAACGGAACAACTTACAACTTGTTTAAAGGTCAGATGAACGATGTAAGATTCTGGACAAAAGCAAAATCCCAGTTTGAAATAAACAGGGATATGCACCTATCTCTTGCTAATACAACTCCTACAGGAGCGTACTCGGGGCTGGTGCTTTCTTATAAATTTGATGTTTACGGATCACAGTTTGCAGATGAAGGAGGATTTGAATCGAATTCAGGAAACAATACTGACGTTACGCTTATCCCTTACGGAAATGTAGTTCACCAGATGTCTTCTTATAACTCTTCTCTGGTACTGGATGGAACTACCTCCTATGGAGTTGCACCGGCATTCAATAAAATTAATTCAAATACTTATCTGACTGCAGAAGCATGGTTTAAATTATCAAATATAACGCCTCGAGACCAGTTCCAGATGATCCTGTCTAAAGGAAGGCCGATGAATTTTTCATATTCTTTGTTTCTTGAGGATGACACTTTATTAAATTTCGCAGTTAACGCAGTTAATATTTATGTGGTTAAAACTACCGTCGAGAATCCGTTTGCATGGAATCATGTTGCCGCTACATATAATGCTATCAGCGGAAAAATGAAGATCTATCTCAATGGAGAGCTCGCTGCATCTCTCGATAATACACCTGCTCAGATTCTTTCTTCGAATCAGGATAGCCTGTACATTGGTGCCGCATATAATAGAACCGAAAAATTCAAAGGGCAGCTGGATGAGATTAGAATATGGGGAAGTACCGAGCGAACAGAAGATGAAATAAAGCAATATATGCACCGAAGTATAAATCATTTTAATCAGCCGCAGTTTACAAATGTAGGCGTTTACGGCTTTGACGGAAGAGTTAACGATTGCTCAACAGAACCTCTATCATATGCTTTCACATCATTAAGGCTATACGGTAACGCATATATGAGATCATCAAAGCAGCAATCCGACCTTTACTCTACTTCACCGGTCCTATGGCATTCAATGCAGAATATGTTTGATAATACCTGGAATTTATCTAAACCAAACATTCCAATGCCGGCTTCAGGGGTAACAATCGATTCAATTTACTTCGCAACCGCCGGAGCGGTATTGGACCCGAAAGTATTGATTTTGATGAACACCTCCAATGTCCATGGAGTTAAAGTTGAGCTTGTTTCACCTGCGGGTACAACCGTTCAGCTGACACCTAACCCCGCGGCTGTATCACCTCAACCGGATTTAATGACGATATTGGGAGATAACGGAACGCTCGCAATGGTGTATGAAGAAAATTCTCTCGCTCCGTTCAGTCCTTACTTCAAACCGAACACTCCTCTTTCACAATTAAACGGTGAAGACAGAAGAGGATGGTGGAAGTTGATTGTAACATCAACAAATACGGGCGCTGACGGACACATTGTAAAATGGGGAATACAGAATTCGCTCTTAACATCACAAACCGGTAGCGGGGAGATTGGATTAAATAACTACAAGCTCGATCAAAACTATCCTAATCCTTTCAACCCGTCAACTAAGATCAAATTCGAACTACCGAACGACGTGACAGGACTGGTAAAGCTCGGCGTGTACGATATCACAGGTAAAGAAGTAGCAGTTCTCGTCAATGGCGCATTGAAAGGCGGACAACACGAGTATACGTGGAATGCGGAAGGATTTGCAAGCGGTGTGTACTATTATACATTACAAAGTAAAGGCGGTTTAATTACTAAAAAGATGTTACTCGTAAAGTAACGCAAGGAACTTTTACGAGGAATCCCGCCTGCCCCCCTGGGAGTTTTAGCGGGATATGTTCTATCAACGTTCTAATTAAAGTAGTATAGTGAAAAATGAAAAGACCGGAACCCCCGGTTTCTGCACAGCCCCCGAAGGAACCCCCTGTGGGGGCTGATTAAAAAAGGTGTTTGGCTAAAAAGAGTTTTTATTATCGTTCTTTGAGAAGTATTGAATTAGTTGGAGCCAATTTCGGTTCAGAAGGTAAGCCACGGTAAAAGGTTTTAAGATTTAGCTTAAAAATGTTGTTCCTCCTTTCCTTTTCCAGCTTACCTTCTTTTTTTTATCTAAATACCCTATCTTTTTATATGCCTTCTATACGTCTTTCAAAAATTTTACTCGTTGCTGCTGTCGCGTTTAATTTTACTCTGATCGCGACCAATAACCTCCTTGATTACGATTCTAATTATAATTTCCTGGGGCATGTCATCAGCATGGATACGACATTTCCGGGAAACTCTCTTATGTGGAGATCAATTACTTCACCTGTAACACATACTATACTATATATCCTCGTCATCCTATCAGAATTCACTATCGCCGTACTATTATGGATAGGTGTTTACCGGTGTCTTAAAATGCTCAAACGGGGTGCGAATGCATTTAACGCATCTAAGAAAACCGCGATCTGGGGATTAACCCTCAGCCTGTTATTATGGCTCGTTCCATTTCTTACAATTGGAGGTGAATGGTTCGCAATGTGGCAATCCCACGATTGGAACGGCATTTTTCCTGCCTTAAAATACTTCGCCATTTCCGGAATTGTTCTCCTGTATCTCAATATGAAAGACGAATAATACATCAGTTTTTCCTTCCAACCATCCTCTCAATATAGTATCTTTTTGTAACTTCCATAAAATTCAATTAAATCCTTAGCAATGAAAACTACACTAATCGTATTCACTCTGCTTATCGGCGCAATTTATCTCACATCTTGTACGTCATCGGGTTATTCCCCAAAAGAGTATGAGCTCAACGGCGTTTGGGTGCTCCAGAATCTTAAAGGGAAAACTGCTACCGACGCTAACTGGCCAAACGGGATTCCATGGATGGAGCTCAAAGTGAACAAAACCGAAATGGGCGGTAATACCGGCTGTAACGTAATGGGCGGTAATGTTTATGCGACGGCGGATAAGATATACTTCGGGAACATTATTATGACCAGGATGTACTGTGAAGGAGTCGATGAGATCGGCTTTACCGAAGGACTGCAAAGTGCCGGTGCATGGAATATCGAAAACGACCGCTTGTTCCTGACGGATGTACCTAACGGTGTAGTGATAGCTGTTTTTCAAAAAGGTAAAATACCGCAAACAGAACCGCAGTAAATTAAAGGGGGTAAAAAATTGAGAAATCTAATCACAGTAATTCTGTTTCTGTTTATTGCAGTTAATGCAAATGCACAGATAAAAAACCCGGAGGCAAAGAAATTATACCAACAGGGTATCAAAGAGCATGATAGCGGAAATTATGAAAAAGCAATCTCGCTTTACGAAGAAGCTCTTGTCATAGAGCCGGGCAACGAATACCTGATCTATGAATTGGGTTACAGCCATAATGCGCTGAAAAACTATTCAAAGGTGGTATCCCTCATTTCCAAGCAAATCGAAAACGGTAGTGTAACCAGGGCTGATATGTATGTTCTTCTGGGAAACACCTACGACATGATGAATGATCCCGGCAGATCCATTGAAACCTATAAAGAAGGACTCAGCAAATTCCCTAATTCAGGTTTAATGTATTATAACTATGGGATAACGCTGGCAAAGCAAAAAGAATTCGATGAAGCCCTGGAGAAATTTGAAAAAGGAATTGCAGTCGATCCGTCATATCCCAGTAATTTTTACATGGCATCAAAACTCCTTGCAAATTCAAATGAATCCGTCTGGATGGTGCTCTACGGGGAGATGTACATTAACTTGATTCCCGACAACGACAGGTCAGCAGAACTCAGCAAAATGATTTATAATTTTTATGCTGACAGGATCAGAAAAAACGACACCACTTACACCGTAACAATTAATCCAATGACCCTTATGAGCGGCAAGGACGGTGAAATGAGCCTGCATTCAAGGTATGAAATGAACTGCTTCCTCGGCGTACTTGCGATTAAAGAATACGGCGATAACCTGGATGGATTTGCGCATTTGAGGGATGTCATCACCACTCTCTGGACAGAAAAAAATGAACCGCAATACAGGAATATATTATTCGACCGTCAGAAAAAGCTGATGGATTTTAATCCTGAATACCTTACCGCTTATAATTACTTAATACTCGCTTATGCAGATCCTGAAAGATTCAATGCCTGGTATGAGAAAAATAAAACCGTGTTCGATGAATTTGCGAAATGGTTCGCCGATAATCCGATTAACTTTAATTCAGGTGTAAAGTACTATCGTCAGCAGTACGATTAATCATTTATCCAGCTCGCCCAGGAGATCGTCCAGGTCGAGCGGGTGAGTGTACATATCTATCGAACCGTCGGGTTTATGGGGCCAGTCTTTTTCGGGGCGGTCCCAGTACAGCTCGACTCCGTTACGGTCGGGGTCATTCAGGTATAGCGCTTCAGATACACCGTGATCAGACGCTCCCGTAAGCGGATAGTCCGCGTCGATAAGTCTCTTCAATGCAACAGCAAGGTCCCTGCGAGAGGGATAAAGTATGGCTGTGTGGAAAAGTCCCGCACTTCGCGCCGGCGCAGGAGGCGCATTCTTACTTAGCCAGGTATTAAGCCCGATGTGATGGTGATATCCACCTGCGGAAATAAAAGCCGCGTCCTCCCCGTAAGTCGTAGTCAGCTCGAAACCCAGCAGTCCGACATAAAAATCGAGCGCCCTCTGCAGATCCGCCACCTTAAGGTGTACGTGCCCGATACGGGTATTGGGTGGGATTGTGTATTTGCTATCCATTTGTAAAACTTGTTGCTTATAATGTAGAGTGTTTTTACCAAAGTTTATACAGAAAACGTATTAAGTCAGAAATCCACGTTTGTTTTTATAAGAGTTTGTTTTGGCAGTGGGTATTTTTGAATTTTTTCTTTCTTTCCCTTTTTAAAAAAAATTTAACCACAAAGACACAAAGGTCACGAAGATACACGAAGGAAAGAAGTACCTTCCTCAAATCAATTATCAAAGAACAGTAGCAAATGTAAAGAAAGCGGATGAATGAAAAAAGGAAAAGAGGGTCATATGCGCATGTATCACCGATTGTGGTTTAAGTAGGTGGAAAACTGAATTTTATTTTTTAGGGTTTTTGACTCTTTGCTTACACTGAAAAGGGAAAAGAGGTGTTTCCCGTTGGTGACAACACCAACGGCGGGCGTGGAGAAAAAGAATTTATTGTTTTCTGCTCCACTTAAGGCGTGAGAGGTCTTCGTCGTCTTTTGGCTTACGGAATACGAAAAGATGTTCGTGCATAATGAGATAAAACTTCATTTCTTTTGCCTTATTCTCCCAGCGTTTAGAGTAAGTGCAGTTGTACTGCCCCTTAATAATCTGCTCCTTTAAGACAAAGCCGGATTCGAGGAATTTTTGAAGCACATAGTAGGAAAGAGGAATGTAATGCTTTGCTTTTCGTGTATCCCCCATTAGTATAGCGCAGTATTTATCTTTTTTCAAAACACGAAATAACTCACCAGCAACCTTACCTATTTCATCCATGAACTTTCCGATGTTACTGATATTGGAAAGGTCTTCCTCAATCTGCCCGTCCGAGTAAGTCACGATATTAAGATAAGGCGGGTGTGTAATGATTAAATCGATTGATTCGTCTTTGAGCATCGACAGGTCCCGCGCGTCACCCTGTACAACTTTCTGCTTACTTTTGCTTTTAAAATCAAAATCCAGAGCTTTCCGGGTAAGTTCGACTGCATTAGGATTAATGTCTATTCCCAGCGCATTCCGGTGGAGAAGCTTTGCTTCGATGAGCGTAGTACCCGAACCAACCATAGGATCAAGAATATAATCTCCTTCCTCAGAGTACATCTCAAGCAGGTTACGCGGAATTTGCGGAGCAAAATTACCGCGGTATTTTGGATTATGTGTAGCCCAGTTCCCTCTCTCAGGAAAAGCCCATGAGGTGGTAATTTCAGGTTTAAAGTCGTCGGGTTGGAGTTTGTTATTCACTTAACATTCTTTCCAG
This sequence comes from uncultured Ignavibacteriota bacterium, assembly GCA_937959065.1. GTDB lineage: Bacteria > Bacteroidota > Ignavibacteria > Tepidaquicellales > Tepidaquicellaceae > JAEYVS01. The sequence continues at coordinate 11,878 of CALGOI010000023.1, forward strand.
CTCACCTTCAGAGAGCATTTTTAAATTTAAAATTTGTCCGTTGTTGTGATTATAGGTTTCTTCAAGAGGTCTTTTAGTACTTAACCAACCTAAGCCATCTGTAATCCATATGAATTTGTAACCTTGATTTTCAACTAGATTAAACACTTCTATATATTCTCCAGCTGTTGCTTTTAGTTTAGAACCACCACCACTATAATAATTAACCTCAAGGAAAAATAATTTTTTATCAATCTTATCATTTATTACAAAATCAAATCTCCTGCTAGATTTGTCAATTTTTATATCAATTCCAAATTCTGATTTGATTTTTGCTTTATTTGCCTGTGAAGTATACGAATATCTGGATTTGTCAAGCTTATCCAAATGACCATCAATGATTCTCTCCATCAAAGTTCCTGTTCTATTTTTCCTGCCATTAGTATCCATCCCAACCTCAATCCCAAAAACATAATCTACCAAGTTTTTTATCTTCTCTTCACTAAACAACCTTTCCAATCCAGTTTGTTTAAAGAATTTGTAGCAAATTTCTATCTCATCCTCATTAATTTCATCATAATCAAAAACACAATTAAAGTTTTCTCCATTTTCATCTAATAAAATTAATCCATCAGAATCTCTGATAGCAAGTAATATTGGAAATGTTGAAATTACTTCAGGATATTCTCCTACAAGAGATACAAATTCTTCTTTTATGTTTTCTTTACCAATTAAATAATTAAGAATATTTAATTGCTTCTCAACTTTGGAAACATTTATGTCAATTTTATTCCAATTAACAAAAAATTCGAAAGTGAGAATGGTATCTTTGAGTGTGCTTATTAATTCTTCAAATGTTCTCATAATTTATAATAATTAATTCTCTTATCACACCTCTCTTTTCTTTCATACTATTGATCATTCTACTTGCATTTACGGGAACAATTTTAAATTCAGGGTGATTATAATTATCCGGGAAAAAAGTGTCATCAGGATTTACATTTGTTGGATCTGAGTTGCTTAGCATTAATTTAGCTCCCGAATTGTGCAACTCCCCAAAAAACTCAGCCAGTTCTTCCTGCTCTTTTCTTCCAAAACTTTCCTTAGAATAAGAAGTAAAATGTGAAGTTTCACTTATTGGAAGATAGGGAGGGTCGAAGTAAACAAAGGTATCACTATCCGCGTATTTTTGACTTACGGTATAATCAGCCCATTCAATAATAGTGTCCTCCAATAAATTGCTGACTTCACGTAAATTTTCTTCATCACAAATTGTAGGATTCTTGTATCTGCCTATAGGTACATTAAATTCGCCTTTTGAATTCACTCTAAACAAACCATTAAAGCATGTTCTGTTTAAAAAAATAGTCTGAGCAGTTCTTTCAACCCAATCATCAGAAAAATTTTTATAATCGAAACCAATTAATTTTTCATTATATCTTTTTCTAACCCCATAATATCTTTTTATTTGGTCATCCTTGTTCAGAGAGTGATATTCTTTTTGGTATTCATTTAAAAGGTTGACTAAAGAATCTACATCTTCCTTAATTGTTTTATACGAAAGGATTAAATCAGCATTTACATCAGAAATGTAAAACTCATTAACATCGTATTTTGAAGCAATATGAAAAAAAACAGCCCCACTACCTACGAAAGGTTCTATGTATTTATCAATCTTTCCCTCTTTTAGTTCGCTTGGAAAGAAATTCTCATATTGGGATAATAATTGTCTTTTACCTCCGGCCCATTTCAGGAAAGGTTTTGCTTTTGTTACAGTTAAATCTTGCATAAAATCAATAAAATTTGGAATGATAAATGAATTTAATAAAAAGTATTACAAACTACAGTTTAAAACTACCTCCACTCGCTCGCCTCATCTAATAATTTTATTTCCTCTTCGGATAGTTTGATTTCTACGGAGCCGAGGAGCTCTTTGAGCTGGGGGACGCTTGTGGCGCTGGAGATCGGTGCCGTTACCGACGGCCTGTGGAGAAGCCATGCGAGAGC
>CALGOI010000024.1 GCA_937959065.1 uncultured Ignavibacteriota bacterium
AATAATTCAATATACTGCCAAAATCACCTCCAATTAACGAATTGTTTTTCGAGGTCATTTTTAATGTTAGCTGATCGCCTGCACCTGAGTTGTCAAAATTCCAGCTGTTACCGCCATCGTGGGTTATGTATATCTTCCCGTCTGTTGACGATACTATTCCGTTTAATTCATCAAAGAAATCTACATCATAATTATCGGAAATGTATGGAAGTGGGACCCTTTGCCAGGTAGTGCCTCCTTCTGTTGTCTTAAGCAATATTCCGTCATTTCCGCAAACCCAACCTGTATTATTATTTACCATACAGACCGATTTTAAAGAATTTGTAATACCGGTCTTGACCGGTCTGTACCAGGTTATACCTCCGTCTGTTGTCTTAGATATCATACCGTTATCTCCGGCAATATAACCTGTATTTGCATCCAGCATTTGTGCATCAAGAATTCTTGTATCTTCAGGTAAATGTGATCTCTGTCTGCTCCACTCTTCACCGGCCGTCGTGGTTTTCATTATAAAACCGCCGTCTCCAAAGATCCAACCGGTATTTATATCTGTAAAATCAATTTTGTTGATATTGACTGTTAAATTCTTTGACCATTTTGTGTTTATCCATTGATCGCTGCTCGAAGTAGTTTTGTACAACGCACCATTACTTCCCGCAGCCCAGATTATCTCATTATTGGTAATACAAACACTGTTTAAATTCCTGCTGGATATCTCCTGGTAATTCCATGATGAGCCGCCATCGTTTGAAGTTAGTACAGAACCTCCGTCACCAACTGCAATAATATTTGTTGTATTGAATCTTTCTATATCATTAATGTTCTTATCACCCTGTCTTTTTAAAAATGTTTGTGTTTCATTCTCGGGATATTTTATGTTTATCAAACCGCCAACGCCGGCAACTACTACAGTGTCTATCCCTATCAGTTCAGATGTGTAAGTAGGATAGTTAAAAACCTTATTACCGTTTTGTTTAACTTGTGGACTGATAAACTCAAATGGGATCCATGGCTGGGATGTCGATACAAAAGGAGATATAGTGTTTCTGAATAAATTTCTATCGTTTCCTGTAAGATATACCCTGTTCACAAATAGAGGCCTGTTGTTCCCTATATTTATCTCATCCAGCCTGAGCCCTGTACCATCGAGGTTCCTGTGATGAAACTCTATTCTCATAATGTTTCCGGAATACTTTCCTATTGGAAGCGAGTATTTTTTATAAGTGCCTATTCTGGGGGGATATGTTGAACCGGCTGTATCCATTTTACATACCCCGATTCTTAATAAACTTACTGGTGCAGGGGGTAATGTGGGAGTTGGATACGGTTTATCTAAAACCAGCCTCACCTCTAATGAATCCCAGTTAAAAATTGTACCTGTATAACTTCGCCTTATATAAAAATTGAGAGTGTCATTGTTTATTACTTCAAAGGGTTTTGATTGAAGAACGTCATTCCCGCCTGTGGGCTCGAAGTTGATCCAGATACATCCGGGCTGAACGTATGGTGAGGTTTCAGATATCTTCCATTCTACAGGACCCTGCAAATTATATGTTGTCCAGCTGCTTGGAAATTCAGGTGTACTGCTTTGACTGAATGATTCATTAAATCCCTTTAACCTCCCGTCATTCCAAAAATCAATATCATACCAGCCATTGCTGGGAAGTAAGGTATCGAATGGATGCCAGCTCTTTCCCTTATCAAATGTGACCATCATTATTCCGCTGGAACCGGTTACCATTCCATGATTCTTATCTAAAAAATTTATCTTCCAAAGAGTGTCGTTAGTCCCGGCATTGGATTTCGACCAGCTGTTACCGCGGTCTGTCGTGTGAAATACTCCGCCATGCAATGATGAAATGAATAACTCCATGTCATCAAAAGCAAAAACACTAAACCCATCGACATCTGGAGATTTTACTTCTGTCCAGGTTACTCCAGCGTCGGTTGTCGCCACTATCCCGTAAGATACATCACCTGATACATACCCTGTCTTGTTGTTTATAAAAAAAATATCGAGGCCATTACCTATCTTCCCCGTCGGTTTAATATTATGCCAATCATAACCTGAATTACTCGTTCTGCATAAAACCCCATTCTCTCCGCAAATAAAACCGTTGTTTTCATCCAGCATGTAAAGGTCATATAACTTGTTTACATCACCTGTTTCATAATTAATACCACCTGCTTTTTCTATTATCTCCCAGCTTAATCCTCCGTTGTTTGTCTTCATAAATGCACCCCCAAATGTTACCGCATACCAGTGTTCCTTATCAAGCGTAAATATACTTCGTATAGTTTGACCCTGTGGTTTGGGATGTAACCAGGTGAATCTGCCCTGGCTTTGAGATAGCAATGCGCTGGAGCAAAAGATTAGAAATAGAAATACAAAAAGGTTTTTGTAAAGAATTTTCATTCTATCTTATTAGTACCTTACTCGACTAATAAACAAATTTAGCATAAAATTAGTTTAATTTTTTATATAAAACAAACGAGATTTTACCATATATTATAAATTGAAACCCCGGAAAACCATTGTATTTATATGTGTGTTTATTTTACTGACTGTAAATTTTAACTTATTCTTATGGATACACCAAAAATCAAACCCGGAAAGGGAAAGCTGTTGATCTCTGCCCCTTACTTAAGCGACGTATTCAAACGTTCAGTGATTTTTCTTACTGAACATAATGATGATGGCAGTATTGGCTTCATTCTGAATAAACCCCTTAAATATAAGGCAAGTGAATTGATTGAGGATTTTCCGGATTTTAGTGCCCCTGTATTTCTCGGAGGTCCTGTCCAGCCTGAAATGCTTAATTTTATTCATAAAGCAGGTGATTCGTTGGATGGGGGTATTGAAATTGGTAATGGTATATTCTGGGGAGGAAACTACGAAACACTGAAAATTTTAGCCGAAAGTCGCGCTTTGGATCCGGACGACTTTATCTTCTATCTCGGATATTCGGGTTGGGGAGCCGGACAGCTAGTTAGCGAACTTAAAACCGACTCATGGATTGTTGCTGACTCTGATCCAAACTTTATTTTTGAGAATAATTCGCAGTCTTTGTGGGGAGATATTTTAAGGGAAATGGGCGGTGAATTTAAGATTATTTCAACTTTTCCTGAAGATCCATCCGTTAATTAATAACCTGCTATGCCTGGTTTAAAGGATACAACTGAACTGTCTCCGGGTATGAACCTGAGAGAATCCCTTGTTTTATTTCTTAAAACCGGTATAGAGGAAATGAATAATCTCATTAATGATAAACGTGGAATAGATGATCCGGATATAATTCATGATTTGAGGGTTTCTGCCAGACGCTTGCAAACCTTATTTGAAGCTATCGGTGATATACTTCCGGCTGATATTCTCAGAAAAGCCAAACTTAGGGTTAAGGATATCATCAAAACATTAGGAAAAGCGCGGGAAAATGATGTTTCTATCGAATTAATTGATGATTTTTCAAAAAAACATAAAAAACAGGTTGGCAGAGATACACTGCTTCTGCTAACCGCAAGGCTCAAAAAAAATACAATTGATGAAAGAAAAAAAGCTATTTCAAATAGCAATGTATTTAATGATGTCAACTATCTTTACAATACTTTATTAAATGAGGTTACAGCTTTAAAGTTAAAGTCGTTTAGAACTGTACCGACTCTTCGTATTTCAAAAGATCTAAAAGCAAATGGTCTCCTCGTAATACCCAGGGTTTTTGACAAAATGATTAGCTCAACCGGGGTTGATGATAAACAGCCTGATAATTACAATTCTGAAGAACTCCATAAAATGCGTATAAAAGCTAAACCGGTTAGATATTCTATGGAATTTTTCAGGGCTGTGTATGGAAATGAGTTTGCTGAATTAACCAAAGAAATGAAGAGATTTGTTGAAATATTAGGGGATTTACATGATCGGGATGTGCTTATTGAACAGCTGACAGACTTTATGGGTGAAATTGAGATATATAATACCCTTAATAAGAAAACAAAACTTGATACCCGCTTTATAAAGAAATTCATTAAATACCTCCAAAATGAACGAAAAATTATGTTTTTTAAAGTAAACCAATCCCTTTCTGCATGGCTCGAGGGTAAATTCAGGGAAAGACTTATCTTATCAATGAATTAAAACTCTTCATAATCAACTGCCGGTTGTCATTCCCCCGAAGGCATGAACCTTTAGCTCGGCGAAGCCAATCCGGAGATACGTTATCACCGATTTATTGATCCTTAATGCTCTGTCTAGTCTCCAAATGAGAAAAGTACTCAAGAATAACGCACTATATTTTCAATATATTATTCCACTATCGGGGATATATACGTATATAACCTGATTTCCATTTACTCTTACTTGACTCCTTACTATTTTGCTTGCAAGTAATTCGAATTACTATCGTTCTTTGTTATCAGTATCACGTAAGCGGTTCTGCGGCTAATACCCGGGAACTGCCGCCGGACGGAGGCGTATTGGGCTGCGTATCACTGTTTATCACCATCGCGGCATTATTCATTGTTATTAAAGGCTCTGGCTCTTTCGCGGGATCCCGGACCTTTGCTTGATTTCACGGCGTAACATTATGTAATGGGGTGAGATATACCGTAACCGCTGCGCGGACGCGGAGGCAGCAATATGTGTGCATGATTCTGCCGTTAGACCATGCTAAACCCGGTATTGCGTGAAGCTGTTAACGTGTAATTAGATGTAATAAGTAAACTTGATGTTCTTGTTCCCAAATTCTGATTTGGGAATACTACCATTTGTTAATTTATCAAGCGCGCTTGAACTTTAAAAAAATCAAAATTCCGGAGTATTACTGAACACATTGAAAAAACAATACCAATATGTTGAGTAAAGTTTAAATTTTTTTAAGTAACTGAAAACTCAACATAAAATTTTTTAGTGGATTTCTCTTTACATTTACAATAATACCTTATATATTTATGGTATATGAAAGAGGTAAGCTCAAATTATTTCATTCCGAGGGAAAAAGATCGTAAGTGGCATTTAAATAAAAGAGTTAGGATTCTGCCGCTATACTCGTTTCCACATATTAAGGAGTTCAATCACAAGATAACCGAACATGTGGGACGCTATTTTATCCATATGGATTTTGACGCTTTTTATGCTCAGGTCGAACAGCGCGACAATCCACGGCTTCGCGGAAAACCTGTATCCGTAGGAGGTACAGAGAATGGCGGTGGTATTGTAATGACTGCTTCTTATGAAGCCAGGGCTAAAGGCGTAGACACCGGAATGTCTGTTTACCAGGCCAGGCAGCTTTGCCCTGAACTGATATCGGTACCCTGCTATGGTCCAAAATACGAGGCTATTGTCCTACATATCAAAGAAATGCTTACACAACACGTTCCTGATGACTGCATCGAGCAATATAGCGTGGATGAATGCTTTGCAGACCTTACTCCGGTTGCAAAAACCTACGAAAAAGCCATAGAAACAGCAAAAAAAATAAAACAGCATATATTGGATGAAGAGGGATTAACCATATCCGTAGGGCTCTCGTATAACAAAACTTATGCAAAATTAGCCTCAAAATTAGAAAAACCGGATGGTTTTACCGTTGTCACTCAGGATACTAAGGAAAAGATCTACAACCTGCCGGCTAATAAGCTATGGGGAATCGGCAGAAGGATCCAGCGCAGGTTATGGGCGCTAAATATCAATTCCATAGGCGAGTTAGCTAATGCAAACCCGGGAGCGTTGCGCAAGGAATTCGGCGTAAATGGGCTGGTTTTCCACAAAATGGCACGAGGTGAAGACACAACCGAGATCTGCCTTAAGGAAAGAGCTGAGAAATCACTTTCCCATAACCATACTCTCACTATTCCTGTTTACTCTGAAATAGATGTTCTGGAGGAAATCCGCAGAATGGGAGAATATATATGCCGTAAGCTTCGAAGCCGTGAATTAACGACTAAAATGATTGGTTTTACTATACGTTACGAGGACCTTAGCTATGATTCCGCTAAAGGCTCATTATCAAAGTACTCAAATGATGACAGAGCTGTCTATAACCTGCTTAAAACACTTCTATCTCGCGTAAAACACCCTTCCAAAGGCCTTAGAGCCCGTATGTTCGGTATTGCAGCCTGGGACCTGAAACCCGACCTGAAACGCGAAAATCTTAATCTATTCGAAGATAACCTCAAAAATCCTTATTATGCCTTCGATACACTGAAGGAAAAATATGGTGATAAGATCATCCGGATGGGTGTAACAAACTAACTCATCAAAATATCATATAATTAGATGCGGACCCGAATATTGGCATTATATTTGCCTCTCCACTCTTTATAAATTTGTATTTTTATATATAAAAAAAATTTCGTTATATTATTTTTAGTTCTTAAACTATACTGAAAGATGAGAAAATATTACATTTATTTTTTGAAATTTATTGTTTTTTTTTTAATATTTTTGTTTAT
>CALGOI010000025.1 GCA_937959065.1 uncultured Ignavibacteriota bacterium
AAATTTTGCCTACGAACATTATAAAGACGAACCCAACTGGGTACCACCCCTGCGTTTCGATGTACGCAATACTATGGATAAAAAAAAGAACCCGCTATATAAGCACGTCGATATGGAACAATGGCTGGCATATAAGGACGGTGAATTGGTCGGGCGGATAGCCGGCATCGTAAACCACGCTCATAACGAATTCCACAAAGACAAAGTCGGTTTCTTCGGCTACTTCGAATGTATCAATGATAAAGACGTCTCACGTAAACTCTTCGATAAAGCAGCTGAATATGTCAAATCAAAAGGCATGGACACCATTAGAGGTCCCGTCAATCCCACGACAAACGATGAATGCGGATTACTGATAGACGCGTTCGATAAACCGAACGTTATTCTGATGCCGTATAACTTCAAATACTATGCTGACCTTATCGAAGATTACGGTTTTACAAAAGCAAAGGATCTGTACGCTCTCTGGATCCCATCAACTGTCATTAATCTCCCCGTTATGGATAAGCTCAACAGGATAAGCGACATGATACTAAAACGCGAAGACCTCGTCGTAAGAAAAGTGAACATGAAAGACTTCAAGAACGAGGTACAGCGTGTAAGAGAAGTTTATAATAACGCGTGGAGCGATAATTGGGGCTTCGTACCGATGAAAGAAGAAGAATTTAATTATATTGCCGTAAATTTGAAAATGATAGTTGACCCTAATTTTGTGTTAATTAAAGAAAAAAGAGATACAGGTGAAACAATTGGATTTTCACTCTCACTGCCGGATACTAACCAGGCTATTACCGGGCTCAATGGTAAGTTATTTCCATTCGGAATATTCAGGTATCTTCGCCAGAAGAAGAATATTAACCGTCTCCGTGTCATCATAATGGGTGTAAAACACGAGTACCAGAAAAAAGGTATCGACGCGGTATTCTACCGTGATACAATCGTAGAGGGTAACCGTAAAGGAGTCGAAGGAGCGGAAATCTCATGGGTACTCGAAGACAACATGGTTATGATGCAGACCGTAATAAATATGAGCGCCAAAATATATAAAACTTACCGGATTTACGATAAAACAGTGTAAACTGCGGGAACATTTCCCTGTCAAAAAGGGTAAAATCAGCAGTAATAAAACTAAATTATTAGTTATGAAAAAGCTTATTTTACCTTTTTTTGCACTATTTTGCATTTTCCTGCTTTCTTCAGCAGCAAAATCCCATGATATAACTTCATATTATTCATCCCTGTACCTCGACCTGGACAGGCATAAATACTATGAAGTGCAGCTCGGAAATGATGAAGAAAAAGGTTACGGTGAAGTAAAATTTAAATATATCAAACCCGGAACGCACCGCCTCAGGATATATGAAGTAAAGACTTACCACGATATGAAAAGGCGCCGCACTCTTATCTATGATGATTACATAAGATTCCATGAAGGATGCGAGGTGTACGGTTACTTCGACCGCTGGAATGATAAACTCTACTTCGATCACAAGAATTGCGACGATGATTACAAAAAGAAACGCTGGCGTAATCACCTTTCCGACCGTGAATTCCGTGAAGCGCTCGACGTGATAAAAAATCAGAGCTTTGAATCAGGCAGGGAGACTGTCGCTAAGGAAGTAATCGATGATTACGATATCTCCGTTGACCAGCTTGTAGATATTCTCAATGTATTCTGGTTCGAAACGACGAAACTGTCACTGGCTAAGTACGCATACGACCACATGGAAGACACGCGCGGCTTTTACAAGGTGTATAACGTGTTCAGCTTCTCTAGCAGCGTGGACGAACTCCGCGACTACATCGAATCAAGAGGCAAAAACAGCTCGGATTGGTAAAGAGGTTACTTTCTTTTTAACTTTCTGAACAATGATACCTCGGTGTATTTTCCTTTTTCATTAAGAGATATCACTTTGCCCATGTATTTTAAATTTGGGGGCCTGGTTAATTTTCTGCTGAAAGAAGCTGTGACCCTGTCGATGCTTTTATTACCTTTTAGATGTTTCTTCTTGTAATTGGAAAACTCAGCAGAGTATTCAGATGTTAGTTTGTTGATAACATAATATGTATCAAAATATTTTCCCGCTTTTACCCCTTTGACGATCTTTTCGAGAACCGGAGTAATGGGATTTATAACTTTAGGCATTTTTGTGACTCCTTACAAAGATTTTTTCCTTATCTAAGGTAATCGTATTGTTTTGTATTTTCAATAATGATAAATGAGCGGTATGAATTGCTATATATATGTCAAAGAACGGTCAGTTATAAGTTTAACATCATTCGTATTTTATTTAAGTACGTGGTTATATACTAACCCACCCCGTCTTCCCGCAAGCGGGAATCCACCCCTCCGTCGGAGGGGATTTT
>CALGOI010000026.1 GCA_937959065.1 uncultured Ignavibacteriota bacterium
GTAATAATCTAAATCAGAACTATACTTATCTCTAGGAGCAAATTGAACAGCAGTCACCAATTAATAATGAAAACGAACTCTCTAATATAGATGATACAACAGATACTAATGATAACGCAACACCGATGGATTACTCCAGCTCGGATAGAGAGGTAAGAAGTATTGCAACGTCACGTACTAATGATAATAGCGGTTCGTCTTCTGTAATTAACAACAGCAACAGAGACGATATCGAGGACATTCTTACAGAGTCTGCTTCGTACCCTGTGATCAACGAAGAATACGATGACGAAACATACCAGAATCTCGACGCTAGTGAACAGAAGGAAATTTTAAACTATCTTGAAAATGCACAACTTTAATATAAATATCATACATAAATTAATGGAGAATATGAGATCACTCTCACTTCTTTTATTAAGCTTTTTCATTTTTTCTGCATCGCTATCCTTTGCTCAGACTGATGATCCGCCGGACGACCGTCAGGACTTCCGCGAACAGATCGCGAAGCTCCGCAAGGACAAACTGATGGAGAAAATGAACCTGGACGAAACAACGGCAGACAACGTTGTTAATATTGTTTCCGAGACTATCGACGAGATCCGCGGATACAACAAGCAAAAACGCACCATCTATAAATACATCGAGGACAACCCGGACGCTTCGGATATCGATTCAAAGATTAACGAACTCCTTGACCTCGACGTTAAGATCGCGGATGTAAGGAAACAGCAATACTCTAAGCTTAAAGCGTACCTTACACCTCAGCAGATCGCCAAGGCATACATCTTTAACAGGAAATTCGACCAGGAGCTTCGCAAAAAACTGCGCGAGTACAAGGACAAAAATCCGGACGGCGATAAAAAACGCAGAAAACGTGACAGGTAATTTTTCACATCAAAAAAACATGAAACAAATTCCGCGTTTCCGGGTTAAACCTGTATGAAAACATTATACGCTATTTTACTTATATTTATGTGGTTTATGGTATCCGGGTGTGATCTCACTAATTTTACCGACCCCAATTCCGGTACCCCATTTGGGTACAATAAACGTATTATCTATAAAGGATATACGTATTCCAACAGCTACGGAAACGCCGTAAATAATAAATACATCACTTTCACAGGAATTGGAAATGTCGGCTATATAGAGGGTGAATACGCCAGCGGTATTGTCGATTCCATTTTCTATTACTCCACCAACAGCGGGATAGGATCTCTGCAAAGTACTGATACTCTATTCTTTTCGCAGGATACGTACGGCAATGTTAAATTCCTATCATACGGTTACTACCGAATAATACCACGCTGGATCGACCTTATCACAGTAGCGGATACAAACCGTTACACGTACCAGTCATATGACGAAGTGATAAACGGACAACGGTGGGACGTTAACATCCGCAATTATCTTACTAAAACAACCGCTTATACCGGGTTTGGAAGTTTTGAATGCTACCGGCTGGAACAGAGGCTGGATTATTCATCACCTTACAACAGCACATATACTTTCATCTGGTACTGGCATGAGAATCTCGGTCTGCTGATTTACGATGAGCAATCCAACGGCCTGATATACCAGGTAGCAGAAAATAAGAATTTCTAAGAAACACCTTCGGCTGTATAGGGCTCTATAATTTCAGAGATAGCTGTGATCTTATTTGCCGGAAATCCGCCCTGCTCAGCGTGCTCCTTTATTTTGTCTTCATTCGCGGCAAGATATATGCAATAGATCTTATCCCCGGCTACGTAACTGTGGAGCCACTGGATCTCGTTCATATTATCCAGTACTCCGCAGGATTTTTGTGAAATAGCTACTAATTGCTCCTTACTGAGATCCCCTGCCCCGGGAATTTCCCTCTCGATGATGTACTTTGGCATTTTTGTGAGATTTAATATTTTGAACTGTTAAAAATAATATAGCTAATAATTCATTGAAAAAATATATCCCCGTTTAACTACTTTAACAATACCATCTTCTTTGTGGCTGTAAAACCATCTGTTCGGAGCATATAATAATATATACCGGAACTGAGTTTACTTCCATTTACTTCATATTCGTAAACACCGTTTGTCAACCGCCCTTCCGTAAACCTCATCATTTCCATTCCTAACGAATTATAAATTATCAGCTCCAGGAAATGTACAGGGGCCGCAAGATCAAACTTTATCCTTGTAACAGGATTAAACGGATTGGGATAATTCTGATAGAGCATATACCGTTCGGGAATAACAGTTGTTACATTTTCTATTTCCGTCAAAGTAGCATTAGAAGTTTTATAGATCTTACCGTCTCCTCCACCGCCATACCCTATCCTGTTCGAAGGAAATGATAATTCATCAACAAAACCCGTTCCGCCAATTACACTGGTCCAGTTAACTCCTCCGTTTGTCGTTCGGTGTACAGCTCCTCCACCACCATAAGCATAAACAACCCCGGCATACCCTAATGTATCATTAATAAAGTGCATATCATTATACCATCCAAAGAAATAAGCAGAATCCATTGATACTATTGACCAGTTATTACCACTGTTAGTTGTTTTAGCAACAAATCCTCTAGTACCACCTACCCATCCAGTTTGCTCATTGATAAATTCTATGCAATTCCAAGAGTAATACTGGCTTGGGAAATTCGGAACTGATATCAATGACCAGTTGTAGCCCCTGTTTGTTGTTTTCCTGATTAGACCTCCTCCTACCACGAAACCGATTGTATCATTAAAAAACTCAACATCATTTTTTGAAAATCCGTCCAGTTGACTGCTGGGTTTAAAAAATGAGTTTCCGCGATTAATTGTCTTATGCGCTATGAGGTTTTCTCCTACCGCCCACCCGGTCCTGTCGTTTACAAATTTTATTCTCAGAATTCTACTGCTGCTGGCGGTAGATAATTGATAAATATTCCAATTATAACCTCCGTCATAAGTACGGAATAATTTTCCCGAGTATGTTCCAATAAATCCTGTATCCTTGCTTGCAAAGTACATGCTCTCAGCCCTGCCATTATCCGGGGTAGCTATATGAATCCAGTTAGTGCCTCCGTTGGTGGTTTTAATTACCTTAAAACCATCGCCTGCTGCCCACCCTGTATTTTCATCAATGAAAAATAATGTATAATAATGGGAAGTAAACGGAGTGGTCTGAGTGATCCACTGAGACTTTAATGTGGATTGGATTAAAAATGTTAAAATAATTGCTCCTATGAGAGGAAAAATACGGTTTCTCATTCCTTTATCCTCATTTAAATTTATTAATTTTGGGAGCTTTATTAAAATAAACTATTACTAAATAAAAATCAATCATCGATTGCAGACAACTTTATGTACTCTGTGGGTATTTTTACAGATCCTCCTTTGAATACGATACCCATGTTGGCAGCGCGTGGTCTATCTGTCCGAGCAGCATATTAAGCTGTCCGGTGTGATGCATCACGTGACGCATATTGTACAGCTCAAGCTCATATAAAGTATCCGACTCCCTGTCATTGCGCCACTTTCGTTCTGCAAGAGACGGGTCAGCGATGAATGCCTTAATTAGCTTCCTTAATTTCTCGCGGCAGTGTTCAGTATATTTTATCAGCTCTTCCTTTGTGCAGATGTGGTCGGGAAGTTTCCCCTCCGGATCGAACTCCGACATATTGTATGGTTCCGGCGGCTTAAAATTAACCGGGTCGGTATCGAGATAATGGTCAGTCCAGAACAAGGTGTGATAAGCCCAGTACCAGAACATATACTCCGCCTCATCGCCCCTGTCCCATAGCTCGTCAGGGCACTTCTCCAGCGCGTTTTGAAACATATCCAGCGCCGCCCCGAACTGATCCCACAGTGATCTAAATTGCGCTTCTGTCATTTCAATAATTTATTTAATTTTACTATCAATATACTTTATTTTATTTGTTTAGGAAAGTATCACATATTTTCCATTAGAGCCAATTTTTTGTAAATTACTGTATATGTTATTCGACATTGCAATACTAGGACTGCGAATCGCCATAGCTGTTGTATTTTTCTCCAGCGGTTGGCGGAATGTAACCCATACACAAGAGCGGAGCGTTTCGCTCGGGCTTCCCGTGTGGGGAGCCGCAATGCTGGGCGGTGTATATCTCGTTTCGTCTGTTTGTCTCATATTTGGTGTTTATATCCAGGTTATATCCGCAGTGCTTATAATTCCAATGCTGCGCGGATTATATAAAAAGCTTGTCATATGGAAACCCGGTATATGGGGCGATCACAAATACGACGGTTGGCATTATAATTTACTTTTTATATTTTGCCTGCTGGTTTTCATCGAGGACAGCGGCAGCTACGTGCTGACCCAACCCTTTTTCCAGCTGCCTTGATTTTACAATAGATTACGAAATTTTCATTTAAGGTCACAAAACCGTGTTTGTTTTTTCAGGTGATAATGTGAGTGATGGTATTTTGATTTTTTTTCCTGCCACTGAGACACAGAGGACACAGAGTCATATTGGGTTTGTGTTAATTCGAAATTAATCATGGTAGTCTTATTAATTTAGTCTGGTACAATTTAATATTTTGGAATTTAAAAGGAAAGAGGGGGGCGGGAGTTTTTCGGGGAAAGGGTTGTGGTTGTTGGGATTTTGGGAGGATTAACTACGGAGAGTGTTTATCAATACAAGTAATATTTTAT
>CALGOI010000027.1 GCA_937959065.1 uncultured Ignavibacteriota bacterium
ACCTGTCTCTAACTTATAAGAATATATCCCGCTCGGCAATGAACTTTCCTCAAACTCAATATTCTCTTACTTATTCCACATTCAGGATATATACGTATATAACCCTTTTATCATTTCTTGTGCTGATCGGATTGAGTATTTTAAAAGAATTAATTACAAGTTAATACATCTGTCACATGAGCCAAAAAGCGGGAAAAAAAATCAAAATTTTCCTATGTGCTGAAAGTTATTGAAAAATCAATACGGGGTTTTCTACCTTTGACTATTTTTTAATAAATGACTGTTAAACTAATTGAATTAAAAATGCTGTTTCAAGGCTGTAAACTACATTTTTACTGTCCACTTTTATAGAATTCTAAATGCAAGTATCTTGATTGTTTTAAATAATTATAATATTTTTGAAGCTTTGGTAAAAATAATGTTAAACTAACGATTATAACGATTTGGCAAAGAGATATTACGAGTCTTATATTATCCTAGACGGTAATTATGAAGATTCACAGGTTGATGAGATAGTTAAAAGATACGAAACATTCCTTAAAGATCACGGAGCAGAGGTTAAGCAGACAGAGATGATTGGGCGAAAGAGATTGGCGTACCCCATCAAAAAAAGGCTCAACGGTTTTTACGTTTGTTATGAATTCCTTTCTGAGCCGGACTTCATCAAAGAATTGGAAACTAAGTACAGAGTGGATGACGAGATACTTCGTTATCTTACTGTAACTACGGATGAAAAAACTCGCGAAAGCAAGGACAGGCATTTCAAAAGAAAAGCCGAAGAAGCTGCTAAAGCCGAAGCCGAAAGTAAAGAAGAAGGTGAAGGCAATGATAATGATGAGAAGTCGTCCGATAAAACACGCGGTAAAAGAGAAGACAAAAAACCCGCTTCTCAAAACGCGTAACTGATTTGGGGTAATGCTCACCGAGCTTACTTGTACAATGAGTTTGTCGAACTTTTTTTAATAACTTAACCTATTTGTGGAGGTCAAACATGGCTGAATTTAAGATGCCCGAATTAAACTCTGTGATTATTGCAGGAAACTTAACCAAAGATCCTATTTTCCGACAAACTACTAACGGAACTCCGGTGGTTAATTTTTCGATCGCAAGTAACAGAAGGTTCAGAGACAAGAACGACGAGTGGAAAGAAGATGTTTGCTACGTCGGGATCGTTGCCTGGAACAGACTGGCTGAGAGCTGCAGAGATAAGCTCAAAAAGGGGAATGCTGTATTAGTTGACGGCGAGCTTCAGAGCCGAACCTTTAAAACCGATGATGGTAATAACAGAACTATCGTTGAGATTAAAGCAAGAAGGATTCAATTCCTGAACAAGAGAATGTCTAACGGTATGGATGATGATGACGATTCTATTTTAGAAGATGATTCTGATTCTCACGACTCTTCGATGGATGATGATAATTTTGATTCCCTTCTTTCACCTGAAGATTCCGAATTAATTAAAGACAACTAGTTCATAAAAAATTCTACTAATTTTTAGGGGCGGGATTAATTTATAATCCTCCCCCTATTTTTGTTTTTAATAGCGTTATAAAATTTAGACTAAAATGAAGATCATATTAAAAGAAGACCACGGTATTCTTGGCTCTGCAGGTGATGTTGTAGAGGTTAAAGCCGGATATGCAAGAAATTTTCTCATTCCAAGAGGAATCGCAAAAGTAGCTAATGACTCCAATGTAAAAGCAATGAATGAGCTTCGCAGGCAGCAGCATAAGAAGATCGAAAAAGAGGTCGAAGATGCAAAAAAACTTGCCGGTGAACTTGAAAAGGTGAAACTGTCGATGACCGTCAAAACCGGTGAAGATAATAAAGTGTTCGGTGCTGTGACATCACAGAACCTTGCTGACGCTCTGCACGAAAAAGGTTTTGAATCAATCGATAAAAGAAAGATCCTTCTTCCGCACCCTATCAGAGAGATCGGTGAATTCCCGGTTAAGATCAAAGTTTACGGCGAAGTAATGGCTGAAATAAGTGTGAAGGTAGAAAAAGAACTTACCGAAGAAGATATTGCCAATGCTAAGAAAGAAGCCGAAGCAAAAGCTAAAGCAGAAGCAGAAGCAGAAGCTAAACCAGAAGAAGTAACCGAAACCGTTGCAGATGAAACTGAAGAGATAAAAGCTGAAGATTCTGAAACTGCTCAAGTGGAAACTCAGGAAGAAGCTGTGGAAGAATCCTCAAACGAAACAGCAGCCGAAGAAAAAGTTGAAGAGAAAGCCGAAGACACAACGGAGGAATCAGGAGATAA
>CALGOI010000028.1 GCA_937959065.1 uncultured Ignavibacteriota bacterium
TGTACGAACCTTTATACGAATATACTCCATTCGATGATGGTGACGAAATAAAGCTTGGCAAGATTTCACTTCACGCCATAAATACTCCCGGTCACTCACCGGACAGTATAAGTGTATTGATTAAAGATGAACATGGTAGAGACTATGCAATCGCAACTGGCGATACATTGTTTGTTGGCGATGTAGGGCGTCCTGACCTCAGGGAGTCAGCCGGAGCGGTAAGCAAGAAAAGGGAAGAGCTTGCAAGGATGATGTACAGAACTATACACGATAAGCTGCTTAATATACCTGACGATGTGTTGGTTTTCCCGGCGCACGGAGCGGGCTCGCTGTGCGGTAAGGCACTTAGTGATGAAAGGTACAGCACGATGGGTAAAGAAAAACAAACTAACTACGCGCTTCAGCCGATGGAGGAAGACAGGTTCGTGGACGTGTTGCTGGAAGGACAGCCGTTCATTCCGAAATACTTTGGATATGACGTTGAAACCAACAGAAAAGGTGCTCCGGATTTCGAAGAAAGTGTTAAGAATGTTCCCCACATCAAATACGAGGATGTAAGGGCCGGTATAATAATTATAGATGCAAGAATGGCAGCGGATTATAAAGAAGGGCACGTTCAGGGAGCTATTAATATCGCTCCCGGCAGAGCATTCGAAACATGGCTCGGCTCGATAATCGGACCGGATGAGAAATACTACCTCACAGCCGACAGCCCCGAAGAATTGGACGAACTTATAAGGCGTACTGCACGTATAGGATATGAAAGTAAGATCGAAGGTGCTTTTGTAAATCCGCACGATGGAGTAGAAGGCGGACTCGAAATAGATTACAATGAGCTAAAGCAGCATCCAGAGAATTTTACAATTATAGATGTAAGGAACCCGGGAGAGTTGAGAGATTTTACTTTGTTTGACAGCGCCATAAATATTCCTCTCGCAGAACTCAGGGAAAGAGCAGAGGAGCTCGATTACAGTAAGCCGGTTGTGGTGCACTGTGCTGGCGGCTCCAGAGGTTCCACCGGTGCCAGCATTATTGAGGCAAAAACAGGTAATAAAGCTCATGATTTGGGCAGAAATATACTTCTTTTTCAATAGAGTATTAGAATTTAAATAGTGATATTAAAAGGTATGGCCAGTCACCAGGAACTTCTCGAGAAATATATCCAGAACGAAAATTTGAGAAAGCATTGTTTTGCTGTTGAATCGTGTATGAAGTTTTACGCGGAAAAGCTTGGTGAGGACACGGAAAAATGGGGCGCTGCTGGGCTTTTGCACGACCTCGACTGGGAAATGTACCAAGATACAAATACTCATACAGCAGTTCCGATCTTTGAAGAGGCGGGTTACGATAAGGAGTTCATAGATGCTGTGCTCGGGCACGCTTACCCGGAGCGAACGGATGTGCCGCGGGAAACTAAGCTGGCTAAATATCTCTTCGCATGTGATGAAATAACCGGGCTTGTAACTGCATACGCTTACATGAAACCCGGTGGACTTGATGAGGTACAGGTAAAGGGTGTGGTTAAAAAGATGAAGGATAAGGGATTCGCGAGGAATGTCGACAGGGATGGGATAAAGCTTGGAGCCGATGAAATCGGGATGGAACTAAAAGAGCATATAGGCAATATAATTGAAGCCATGCAAAAAGACGAAAGGTTAAAATCATAATATGTCAGTAATAACCGTAAATGACCTCCGCAAAGAGTATCCGGCGAAGTCTTTCTCGAAAGAGAAGATAGTCGCGCTGAAGAAATTTTCGCTCAACGTGGAGAAAGGCGATATTGTCGGACTACTCGGACCAAACGGCGCCGGAAAGACCACTCTTGTCAAGATCCTTCTCGGGATTGTTTTTCCTACCGAGGGCGAGGTAAAAGTCTTCGATAAGGACATTAAGGACGAGTCGTATAAAAAGAAGGTTGGCTATCTGCCGGAGAATCATAAATATCCAAACTACCTGAAAGGCGGACAGGTATTAGAGTATTTCGGACGCCTGAACGGGCTGGATGAGAAGACGATTAAATCCAAAACAAAGGAATATCTCACATTATTCGGGATTGAAAAATGGGAGAAGACAAATATTAAGAAGTACTCCAAAGGAATGCTCCAACGACTGGGGCTGGCTCAGGCAATGATAAATGACCCCGAGCTGCTTTTCCTCGATGAACCCACCGATGGAGTCGACCCTATAGGAAGAAAGCACATCAGGGACGTTCTTCTTCACCTAAAAGGACAGGGCAAGACAATATTTCTTAACTCACACTTGCTAAGTGAAGTTGAACTGATCTGCGATAAGGTCGCTATTCTTAACAAAGGTGAGTTATTGAAAGAGGGCTCGGTAGATGAAATTACCGCGACCGGTAATAATTATAAATTTATCACTTCGGATCTGCCGGATGATGTGAGCAATGCGCTTCTTATGCAGTATAAAGCAACATTGAAGAGTAAAACCGAATTTATGTATTCAACAGAATCAGTCGAAGAACTAAATAAACTGATAGATTTCATTAGAAGTAAGCAGATTTTATTGCATAATGTTTCACTTGAACGCAGTACTCTCGAAAGCATGTTTATTAATATAATCGGGGAGCAGAAGGAGCAATGATATTTTTAGCTTTAATAACAAATACTTTCAGAGAAGCGATACAGAAGAAATTCATTCTAATCGTCTTCCTCGTGATTTCTGTTCTGCTGATACTATTTTTATCTTTTCTCAGCCTGGAGTCTGTTGAATCCATGAACGAATTCATGATGCAGCTCGGTCAGGATAGTTTTAGAGACGCAATTATAATGTTTCAGAATTCACTAATCAGCAATATTCCATTTTATGTCGTCTTTGTATTATTGATGATAATGACTTCGTCATTTATTCCATCTATGCTCGAGAAGGGAAATATCGATCTATTGATCTCCAAACCTATTTCGAGGACCAATATCATAATTGGAAAATTCCTCGCAACGAATGCAATTATCTTTGTGGTTCTGGCATATCTTGTAGGCACAATATGGTTGATGGTTTCACTTAAATCCGGAATATGGCATTTCCCGTTCCTGCTGTCGATAGTTGGATTTACAGTCATATTTGCCATCCTTTATTCGATAATTTTATTTACGGGTCTTGTTACACAGAATAGTATTCTTACCATACTTGTAAACCTGATACTTTTCTTCCCGATCACAGGAATTCTATCAGCTCGTGAGCAGATGATTTATACATTTGTTTCAAGCGGACCGGTTAAATTCATTATCGATTTCTTTTATTATGTGCTCCCAAAGCCGTGGGATGTCCATGCGATTATGTTAAAGCTAATTGCGGGTGAAACGGTCGATTCATGGCAGCCGCTGATAACATCACTTGTGTTTATGATAGCTATGCTTGCGTTGTCTATATTTTATTTTAAGAAGAAAGATTATTAGGATAGTTATTTTGAGTTATGAAAAGATTACTGCTTATAATAGTATTAATCGTAAGTTTTAGCTTATCATCCTGTGATACCGAACCCGTCCCGGAAAAACTTCCCCTGTCGGTAAAAGCAAACCTTAATTTACTTCTCAAGGATGCGCAGTTCGTAATGTATATGAACTTTAAATCCATGCGCTCGACCCAATTCTGGCAGAATAATCTTTCCGATTCCATCTTAAACTCCGAGCAGACATTCGGCAGTATCCTGAACTTATTCGGAAAAGCTACCGGCGTTACTATCTCAAACGGTCTGGATGAATTATATTACGCAAATTCCTGGTTTGGTGAGAATTCCATTGTATTGAAGGGGGTATTTAATAAAGACAAGATAGAGACCTATGTAGATTCGGATTCTACGTTTACTAAGATAAAGCACTCTGACGGGACTATAATCTATAAGCATATTGACGATAACCTGTTTTTCTGTTTAAAAGATAATGTAACACTTTGTGCCAGTAATTACAGGAGCCAGCTCGACAGGATGATCGCAGTTAAGGATACCTCCGCAGCAGGGCTCCGCGAGAATGTTCCGGTTATGAATGCGATAGAAACCACAATCTATAAGAAAAACCTATGGATGGTATCGACTGAAAAGATGTTTATCAGGGGTGTATTCCTTAATTTCCTTGGCACAGGTACTCCGCCGCAGCCCGGTGGAGAAACCGAAGGTGAAGGTGAAAACCCGGTCGAGTCTTTGACTGAAGGACTGGAAATAGACAAGATCTACGAAAAAGTAAATTCGCTCGCATTTTCTATCAATATGGATAAAGAGTTGAAAATAATAGCACAGGGAGAATGTGTAGATGAGGGGGCTGCAAGTTCGATACGTAAAGTTATCAGTGGTTTATTGACGTTCTCGAGAGTTGGAACAGCATTTAGTTCGAGTGAGGAAAAAAGCGCAACCGAGGAAATTATAAACAGTATGGAGGTGAACAGTTATGGAAATAATGTCTACCTTGATATAGATGTGTCGAATGAAAATATTTCGAGTTTCAGGAATAAGAAATTTATTGACGAACCTCCGCGCGAACCCGAACTGCCTTAATTCTCTACTGCTATTTCTTCAGCCGCAAATTTCTCTAAAGTTTCCACGTCTTCTTTGCTTCCGATAAAAAGAGGTGTTCTCTGGTGAAGATTATCCGGAGTTAACTCCAGGATCCTGTTCTTACCGTCTGACGCAGCTCCTCCGGCTTGCTCTACGATAAAGCTCAGCGGGTTTGCCTCTTACATTAATCTCAGCTTACCGTTCTTGTTTTTAGCATCACCCGGATACATAAAGATTCCACCGTAAAGTAGATTTCTGTGAAAGTCAGCCACCAGTGAACCAACATAACGGGACGAGTACGGCCGTCCTGTCAAAGGATCGCTTTCCTTGAGGTATGATAGATACTTCTGAATTCCCGGTGACCATTTATTTACATTACCTTCATTTACAGAGTATGTCTTCGATTTTGCAGGTATCTTGATATTTTCGTGGGATAAAAGGAATTCACCGACTGAAGGATCAAGTGTAAAAGCGTGCACACCCTTGCCGGCTGTATAAACCAGCATAGTGCTCGATCCGTAGATCACATACCCGGCAGCAACCTGCTCGACTCCTTTTTGGAGACAATCTTCGATTCTGCCCGAACCGCTCTCTGATATCCTTTTGTAAATTGAGAAGATCGTTCCAATTGAAATATTAGCTTCGATATTCGATGACCCGTCGAGCGGATCAAAATGGCATACATATTTATTGGAAACGTATTTGTTATCGGAAAATTTCTCATCGACCGGGATGAAAGTCTCTTCTTCCTCAGTACATACCGCGCATACGTGGCCACCAGCTTTCAGCACATTGGTTAGAACTTCATTCGCATAAACATCGAGCTTTTTGACATCTTCACCCTGCACGTTCACCTGTCCGGTAAATCCCAGTATATCTATCAATCCGGCTCTGTTGACTTCCTGTGAAATCACTTTACACGCAAGGGCAATATCAGCCAACATATCGGACAGTTGTCCCGTTGCTTCAGGGATCTTTCTTTCCTCGTCAATAATGTGGCGGTAAAATGTGTTAAATTTTGTTTCCATTTATGAAGTAATTACTTGGTAATTAATTGAAGATATAACGTTTTTAATTTAAAATTTCAATAAACTATACACGGCTTTCCTTCAATTTAAGTTTAAATTCTTCAAATAATAAGTTATTTATTAACACTATGCTATTTGTCCGCATAATTTTTGCTGTATAAGTGCTATATTATTGGGAGGTTATTTCACTCAACATAATTTTGATTCACTAACAAGGGTGCTATTATTGTTATTATTTTGTTATTCAAATTGTTACTAAATTTTTAAACAAAAATATCATGGGCGTTAAATTAAGAAAAAGGTCACTTAGCAAAGGTCGTTATTCCTATTATCTTGATATATTTTACGACAATAAACGTGAATATGAAACGTTAAATCTAATAGGTGGTAAAGGATACTCTCCACAACACAATAAAGCAGTCCGGATGAATGCTGAGGAAATACGTTCTGAAAAAGAGAGGGATCTTATGTTAGGTAATACTGATTTGAAACAATTAGTAAATGGAGACAAAGATTTTTTAGAGTATTTTGAGAAACAAAGCAGGCAGAGAGGTTCTACAATGTATCATTCTGCGTATAGGAAATTAATAAAGTGTTTTGGAGAATCTGTTAAGTTTAAAAATATTAATTCACAGTGGATTAAAGAATTTAGATCATATTTGATTGAAACTGTCTCAAATAATACAGCTCATGGGTATTTAAATGCTCTTAAAACGGTAATTACCTCAGCTTCTAAGGAAAATTTATTGTCGATTCAAGTATTAAGAGATTTTGAGAACATTCCTAAAACTGAGGTCACTAAGGATTATTTAACGTTAGAGGAAATACAATTATTGTCAAATACTGAATTTCAGAATGAGTATAAGGGAATAGACTATACAGAGATTAAGAGGGCTTTTCTGTTTGCCTGTTTTACCGGATTGCGATACAGTGATATTGAAAATTTGAGTTGGGATTGTATAAAGGGTGATATTCTTGAAATTAAGGTAGTAAAGACAAAGCGGATGCTTACATTACCATTAAATGAAACAGCTAGATCATTATTATTCCGGGACAGAGTTCTTGAAATGGGAAAGGTATTCAAATTACCAAAGTATCTAGCATGCCTCAATTATATAAAGGATTTATCTAAACAAGCGGGGGTCACTAAAAAAGTAACTTTCCATACTGCACGTCATACTTTTGGTACGCTATCTGTCAGGGCTGGGATAAGTTCTGAGGTTTTGAAAGAATTAATGGGGCACAGAGATTTGACCACAACACAAATATATTATCAAATTGCTGGAGACACAAAGAAAGATGCAATTGCAAAGCTTCCCAACATCAGTGTTTAATTTGATTATCAATCCCAGATTTCAATAACAAATTTTACATTTAGTACGTCCCAATTCAACGGCTTTTTCTTTTTGTGACTGAAACAATATCACCCTTGCAATTATTTAATCCCCAACAACTCTTTTTTGAGTAGTATCGTTTTGAATACTTACCGGTACAAATATATACAGTTGATGTAATTTTGTTGTAAAAAATATTATTTTCGAACCAAGTTGTAGTTGCATATGACTCTGTCGGTTGAGTTGAGATGTTTGATATACCAATTAGAATGAAAGTATAGAAAAAACTAAAGGACGGAATTTAGTCTTTAGATATGACATATTTGTTAATAATTATCAAATAAAATCACTACAACAACGGATCAGGTCACAATAAAATATAAATGTTACTGCAAGAAAACAAACAAATGTATGGTAAGTACACTTTGAAGATTCATCCCTTTTTATAACTCTTCATAATACAATAATTCTTCCTCTAATCTTCCCTATGTTTCCCATCTCTTTACAAATCGGTTAATAATAATGCATTAGGTTGAATTGTAAGGAATGCATACGTATTAACCATCGATGTAACTGGATTATATTTAACAGTTTATCTACAAAAAGGTACTAACAATAACTAACGTTTATTGGAATCTTTAAAGGTTTTATGAAAGAATTATTGGTATATATTCTAGATTTGCATTTTTTTAATAATTTATCGCTGGTAGTTTTCTATACCACCACAAAAGCGATTCAGCTAACAATCTATTCAAAATTATTATTAATAAAAGGGTAACATAGAGCGGAAAATATCTTTTATTTATTCACTTCATTTATGATCCTTGCTATTACAAATAGCTCTTAATTAAATGATCAAATGTGTGAAAACAATAAACCCTTGTTTAAAGAAACAAGCACTGTTAGTGTATCGTTAAAATTAATAAATCAAATGGGAAATGTACTTAGAAGAGAAGATAGACAGACTCTTTAAGCTGTGTCAAGATATTGGTGAACGCATTAATAAGCTTGAAACTAACTCCTCAGAGGAAAACGAATATGTAAATGTTAAAGATGCAGCTAAGATGCTGGGTGTTAAACTCGGTACGTTAAGAAACAAAATGTCACAGGGGCATATAAAGTACTATAAGCCAGGAAAAAATGTTTTCTTCTCTAAAAAATATTTAACCGAATACATATCAAGTAATGAAATGCCAGTGAAGGAGAATGTTAAGAAGTTTCTAGATACACCTAACATAAAAGAATCTAATTAAGTGTTGGATGTAATTAAATAAAATCCGTATGAATAAAATTACAGGATATTTACCAAGTTTTAAATTGATTGATAAACCGTTTAAATTCCTTGTGCCGGAATACTTTGAGCCTGACAAGGTAAAACCAATTTACAAGGCCAGGGTTTGTCACTTTGTTAATTCTTTAGTTACAAAGAAAGTATATGACAGGAGATATAAGTTTAACAAAGGTAATTACATTGACGGGGATGATGTTAGAATGTCCTCAATTGCACTTAAAGAGTGCTATGGTTCAAGACATTATTTAAATGTAGTCAATGAAGCCGTTAGATTGGGAGTCGTAAAGCGTCTCAATTATCATCCTAGTGAAGGCAGGGCAACAAGATTTTATATAATTGACTATGAGTCCGGGAATAGAATTAACCCAAAAACCAAAACAAAACAAATTGAAATAATAGACAGAAAACTGAGGAGAAGACTTATACAGGTAAATGAAAAGAAACGTCAGTGGATTTTAAACAAAGGGAAAATATATCAATGTCTTGAACGAGATTTAAGCAATTTGAAAATAGATAAGGAGAGTGCGATAAACAAAGTAAGAGAAATGAATTTAATGGGAGAACTTACCAATGTACAATTTGATGTGTATAACTGGGGGATAGATGTTATTTCAGACTATTCTGAGAGGGAGTTAATATACTCAGTTGATGATTATGGAAGGGTACATTCAATATTAACAAGCTTCCCCCGAATTTTAAGGCAATTTTTGTCTTTAGGTGAGGAAGATCTGTGGAGTGTCGACATATCCAACAGTCAGCCTTTCCTGGCAATCCCAATTTTTCGCAGTTATATGCAACAGAAGGGATTAGGCTTAACAAATGATATTTTGGAGTATGAAAAGTACGCAATAGAAGGGGGATTTTATGAAACATTGATGGACGACATCAGTTTCCCAATCGAAATGAGGGAAGAGTATAAGCATAATATCTTCTTTAAGCATATTTTTTACAGTACACTGGCAAGTAATGAGAGAAGTAAACACTGGAAATCGTTTAGCAAGCGTTTTCCGAAATGTGCAGAGATCATCGTTTATGAAAAGAGAAATTCTCATAAGGAGTTCGCACGGAAGATGCAAAGAATTGAATCGGACCTGATTATTAATAATGTCTGTAGAAAGTTATACAGGGATTACCCCTGTATAAGGATTTTGACTATTCACGATAGTATTCTAACCACAGAGAAGTATCTAGATGCAGTTAGGGGTACTATAGGAGAGATATTTCTAAGTAAGTACGGTATAGAAAAAAAAATAAAAAAGGAAAGGGTTACAACTAGAAACACAATAAAAGAGTTGGTGGCTTAGTCATCAATACCAAGTTTTCATACAGATTCCTCCCCAATTTTTTAACAGCAATCCCTCTTCTTTAGAAAAAGCTCACCCAATTTTAGAAAGGATGTTAGAATTTTAGATTTGAATCCTATTGGTTGAAATTTCCACTTTTTGGATACAATTATGCCCTATCTAAGGTGTTTTAAGTTATTTGATTATAATTATTTAAAGCATATTATAGAATGGAATTAACTTCTCATTATAATTACAATTTGAAAAAAATTTATTTGTTTGAAAGAATTTTATAGTTTAAATACACTTTAAAATTAAGTCAACAAACTAAATAAATAATATTATGGCTAAGTCAACACCAATTACTACCACTTTATTTAGCTTTAAAACATTCCGTTCACCGGACAAGATTGGATTACTTAATAAGAATATATTTTTTATACAACACCCCGATTTTAAAAAAAGTAAATTCGAGCAATGTCCCGGGTCTAACGGAACAAAACTATCTGATAAAAGAGTTTATGCTAAGTTATTAGATAACTACAAAGGATACAACAGCCAATCAGAGATAAGGGATCTAAGTCCGGGCTTTTATGATTATTCATGTTTGCTAATGCAGCAAATGAAGAATGATAGTTCCCAAAAAAAAATCAATGCTAAGTTACCTGAACCATTATCAGCAAATATTCTATTTAAAGTTTGGGATGAAGTATTTTACCAGATTATTACCCAAAAGTCTAAGACTTTACGGCAAGCTTGCACACAGCTTATCCTTACACAACATTACATTAAAAATAATAAGGTGCTTGAATTAGGTGACATTTCAAGACTGTCCATAGTTATTCCTGAAAGAATTATTGAATGCTTTAGACCTTGGCACTTTGAAAGATGTGGAGGGAAACTATTCGGTGTTCATAATCTGGGTATACAAGAATATCGAAGGGTTGAACAAACACTATGCTGTTATGTACCAGGAGAGGTTTCACATATTGAAAACATAATGGCGAGAGAATACAAAGAAAAAAGTTCCAGAAATTTACTAAGGACAGAATACACATCTGAATTCACAACAGAAACTGAAGTTGAAAACTTAAACGATACGACGACTGCAGAACGAAACGAATTAAGTTCTGAGGTCGCAAACGAACTTAAAAAGGATAAATCATTCAATCTAAGCGGTTCTGTTACAGTTACTAAAGAAACGGGAGTTTCTAACCTTACAGCTAATATTAGCACCGGCTATACAAGCAATAATTCTTCTTCACTTTCAAATACTGAAGCAAAAAATTATGCCAAGGATATAACAGAGAGAGCACTTGAAAGAGTAGTTCAAAAGATTACTGAAAAGCGGACCTACAAAATGATTAAAGAGTTTGAAGAAAACAATAAACACGGTTTTGACAATCGTGAAGGTAAAGAACATGTTACAGGAGTCTTCCGATGGGTAGATAAAGTATACGACAACCAGTTAGTAAACTACGGGAGGCGCTTGTTACTTGAAGTAAGCGTTCCGACTCCTGCAAGATTGTACATTAAAGCCATGCAGTGGAAAAACAAAACCGCTGAAACAGAACAAAGTACTTCAATACCGCCAAAGACCTTAGCTGAATTTGGAATAACTGATTCTAATAGCGTAAACAATGACAAAGTGCAAAACGCTTCATCATATTATGGAGTAAATATAAGTCGATACCAAGTTGAGGAAAAATTTCTTGATGTAAGCTTTGGTGCTAGTACTGAGCATGTAACTTATACTAAAACAGACACACAAAATAATATAATTATTCCAGATGGTTTTGTTGCTGACGTAATCATTGGTTTAGGTAGTTTCGAATGGAGAGCTCAAAACATATTGGATAGTGAGCCGAAAGCGTATTTAAAAATTTCTATTGGAGGAAGGGAAATTAACAGAGGAGAATATAGAGGAGGGAGAACAACAGATAACTTTAACATTAATGAAGATTTTAATCCAAACATAGCCGGAGCAATACCTTTCTCGATTTCTTACAGAAAAGTATTCAAATATAGTGGTTCATTTAAGGTAAGATGTATTTCAAGTCCAGAACTATACTTAGCTTGGCAGTCTGAGACATTGACTATCTTGCAGCAAGCATACCAGACAAAACTAAATAAATATAATGAAGAACTAAAACTACAACAGGCCGCAAAAGAAGCTGAATCAGATCAAAGTGAGAGTGAAAATTACAGCAATCCTGCCATGAACAGATTAATTGAAGAAAGGGAATTAAAAAGAATCTGTATTGAAATGATGAGCAAGCCGTATTGCTACGAATTAGGGAAGAGTTTCTATGAGTGTAAAAAATATGAATGTAAAACCGATTGTGAAGAAATAGAAGCCACCATTCCAGATGTAGTTCAAAATGAAGCATTAGAAAAGTATGCGGAATTTATCAAGTTTTTCGAAACAGCTCTTCATTGGGAAATCTTCAGCTATGTATTCTATCCATACTATTATAATTCAAAATGTCATTGGCCGGCGTTACTTCAAACAAAACATGATGATCCGATTTTTGAAGCGTTTTTACAGAGTGGCATGGCAAAAGTTTTAGTCCCAGTACGTCCCCAGTTTGAAAAGGCTATAATGTGGTACTTGGAAACAGGTGAAATTTATAATAATGAAGACTTAGTTCCAGATGTAGAGGATGACAGGTATGTATCATTACTGAATGAATTGCAGGATCAAGATGAAATAGTAGTTGAAGGAACATGGAAAACAAGAGTACCTTCCTCTCTTACTATAATTCAAGCGGAATCAACTTATTTGAAAGATGAGAAGGGATTGCCTTGTTGCGAAAGTGAGGTAAAATCTTTTGGTAGTGATGGACGTCTTTTAGAACGCTTAAAGACTGAATAAATTATGGGAAAAAGCATTTTTGAGTTTTCAGATAAGTTTGGGTATGAAAGTCCGTGGGAACTAATCAAAACTCCAGAGAAAGAAGTTGTATTTCCAACAATAGAGGATATCAATGTTTATCCAAACTTTAATAAGGAAATTATAAAGAAAGAAAGTTATAATATTATT